>JBMFUH010000189.1:0-9430 GCA_049966735.1 Isosphaeraceae bacterium | reverse complement strand
AAAGTCACAAGATGATGGGGGGATTGACCTTGATTCAAGAACCAACGCATGCTTACCATGTGCCCCCATTGTGAGGATTGGAGAAGGGCCCTGCCGGATCAGCGGCTTGGAAGACAGTCAAGCTTCGAACCATGAATAACCTCGAATCGAGGGAGAGGGTCGGGCACGCATGATCGCCAACAAGGAAGGAGGCGCATCGCCCGAGGCCGCGGAGCGGTTTCTCCATGGCCTGCCGTCGCGCCTGGGCCTGGGCTCGCTGAACACCGACGAGCTGGAAGCCGCCCAGGAACGCACTCGGAACTGGCTCCTGTCCCTGCAGAACACCGACGGCCACTGGGTGGGCGAGCTGGAAGGGGACACGATTCTCGAATCGGAGTACATCCTGCTCCTGGCGTTCTTGGGACGCCAGACCGATCCGGTCTGCGCGAAGTGTGCCCGCTACCTGCTGGACCTTCAGCTTCCTGGCGGAGGCTGGGCGATTTACCCCGGCGGGCCGCCGGAGATCAGCGCGTCGGTCAAGGCCTACTTCGCCCTCAAGCTGGTGGGCTACTCGGCCGACGATCCGGCGCTTGCGCGGGCCCGCAAGGTCATCCTCGACGCGGGCGGGGCTCATGCCTGCAACAGTTTCACCCGCTTCTACCTGGCGCTGCTGGGGCAGATCGACTATGACGAGTGCCCGACCGTCCCGCCCGAGTTGGTCCTGATCCCGTCGCGGCTCAATTTCAGCTTGAGCGCGATGTCGTCGTGGACCAGGACGATCGTTGTGCCGCTGTCGATCATGTCGTATTTCAAGCCGGTCCGGGTGCTCGAACCCGACCGCGGAATTGCCGAGTTGTTCGCCCAAGGGAAAGGTGTCCGAAAGCGTGGCCGCAACGGGTTTTTGTCGTGGTCGACCTTCTTCCTGGGACTGGATCGGGTCCTCAAATGGGGCGACCGCTGGGTCCCCTCGGGTTGGCGGCGGCCCGGCGTTCGAGCGGCCCATCGCTGGATGCTGGAGCACTTCGAGGACTCCGACGGCCTGGGCGCGATCTTCCCGCCGATGATTTACACCGTCCTCGCGCTGCACTGCCTGGGCTACGCCGAGGATTCGCCGGAGATGAAGTGGGCCTGGCGGCACCTGAACGATCTGCAAATCGAAGAGGGAGACCGGGTGCGGCTTCAGCCCTGCGTTTCACCGGTCTGGGACACGGCCATTGCAACCATCGCGGTCTCGGACGCGGGGCAGGGGGATGACGACCAGGCGATCGCCCGGGCCGCAAACTGGTTGCTCGACCGGGAAATTCGCCGTCCGGGCGACTGGCAGACACGAAGGCCGGGTGTTGAACCCAGCGGCTGGCCCTTCGAGTACCAGAACGCGTTCTACCCGGACATCGACGATACGGCCATGGTGTTGATGGCCCTCCAGCGATCGCCGGAGGCCTCTCTGCCGGCCATCCAGCAAACTCTGCTCCGGGGGACGGACTGGCTGCTGGCGTTGCAGAATCGCGACGGCGGCTGGGCGGCCTTCGACGCCGACATCGACAACGAGGTTCTGACCAAGGTTCCGTTCGCCGACCACAACGCCATGCTCGACCCGAGCTGCGCCGACATCACGGGCCGGATCGTCGAGCTGCTGGGAACCCTGGGCTACCACCACGGTCATCCCGCGGTCAGCCGGGCCATCGACTATCTCTGGAAAACGCAGGAGCCGGAAGGCTGCTGGTACGGGCGCTGGGGTGTGAACTACATCTACGGCACCTGGCAGGTTCTCCAGGGGCTCCAGGCCGTCAAGTTCCCCTTGAGTCATCCCCAGCTTGTGAAAGCGGCCAACTGGCTGGAATCGGTCCAGCAACCCGGCGGCGGTTGGGGCGAGACGTGCGAGAGCTACGACGAGCCCGCTCTCAAGGGAACCGGCGTGCCGACCGCCTCGCAGACCGCCTGGGCAACGCTGGGACTGATCGCCGCCGGCCGCGCGGGTGGTGAGGCGGCCCGCCGCGGCGTCCGGTTCCTGCTCGACACGCAGGCCGCGGACGGCTCGTGGGATGAGCCCTATTTCACGGGGACGGGCTTTCCCAGGGTTTTCTATCTCAAGTATCATTTCTATCGGGTTTACTTCCCTCTCATGGCGATCTCGCGTTACCGTCGTGCCGTCGCCGGGCTTCTGGGCCACTCAACCCCCGCATTGGCGTGCCGGATTCCGGCCCAGCCTCAACCGCTCGACTGATGACATGGATCTCACCTGTGGGGGCCGCTGTGCGGACCGTGGGCATTGGCTGGGGATCGGTCCGCACAGCGGACCACACAAGGAATCCTGGCCAGACACTTCGCGGTGCGGTCCCCGGCCGTGAGCTTCCGAATCGAATCATACCCAGGAGGTAGGTTCCGATGCGTTTTCCCCTCGAAATGACCACCAGAATTGCCAGTTACGTCGCCCGCAAGAGGGTGACGCGAACCGAGAAATTCCCGATGGTCCTCATGCTGGAGCCGCTTCACGCCTGCAACCTGACCTGCACGGGTTGCGGCCGGATCAGGGAATATGAATCCACGATCAAGCAGAAGTTGTCGATCGACGAGTGCCTCGCCTCGGTGGACGAATGCGGCGCGCCGGTGGTGTCGATCTGCGGCGGCGAGCCGTTGATCTATCCGGGCATCGGCGAGTTGGCCGCCAAGATCCTCGAGCGCAAGAAGGTCGTGTACCTCTGCACCAACGGCATGTTCATCCGCAAGAAGATCGCTGAATTCAAGCCCCATCGCCGGTTCTTCTTCAACATCCATCTCGACGGCATGCGTCGGAACCATGACATCGCGGTGGAGCGAGAGGGAGTCTTCGACGCGGCCCTGGACGGCATCAAGGCCGCCAAGGAAGCCGGATTCATGGTCTGTACCAATACGACCGTATACCGGGAAACCGACATGGGCGAGCTCGATGAGCTGTTCGCCCTGTTGACCTCCATGGGCGTGGACGGGTTTCTGATCTCGCCTGGCTACAGCTACGCGGCCGTCGGCTCGAAGGAGATCTTCCTGACGCGTGACGACATCCGGGCCAAGTTCCGCTCGGCCGAAGCGCTCTTTCGCAAGTACAAGTTCTACTCGTCGCCGGTCTACCTCGAGTTCCTCATGGGCAAGCGCGATCTCGCCTGCACCGCCTGGGCCAACCCGACGCGGAACATCAAGGGCTGGAAGGGGCCGTGCTACCTGATCACCGATATTCACCACTCCAGCTTCTCCGACCTCTTGAACAAGACGCCCTGGGAGAATTATGGTTACGGAAATGACCCCAGGTGCGAGCACTGCATGATGCATTCTGGCTACGAGACGACCGCTGCGCTGGGGGTCAACGGCCGGCTGGGCGATACGCTCAAGATGGTGAAGTGGCAGTTTCTCTGAGCCGGCCAGGGCAACGTGACCGGGTCGTACAAATCTGGGGTGGACCATCGACTCTCGAATGAAGAACCCTGAAGTCCACCGTCTTGAGCCCGCTCCCGGTCCGGCCGATTTCGGCGTCGTCATGGCCATGCCCATCGAGGCGGGCTACTTGAGCGATGCCCTGCGGAACGTGCGGCGATACGCCGCGCGCACGCACTCAGTCATCGAGGGAGAGCTTGCGGGCAAGCTGATCGTCCTGGTTGTCTCCGGGCCCGGGAAAGCGGCGGCCCGGCGGGGCGCGGAGGTGCTGCTGGTCGGCCACCGACCCCGCTGGCTGATCTCGGCGGGATTCGCCGGCGGGCTTGATCCTGCCCTCCGGCGCAACGACCTCGTCCTGGCCGACGAGATCATCGATCAGGATGGGACCAGGACCGAGATCGACGTCGAGCTGCCCCAGATACCAGGTGTCCAACGTACGGGTGGTCGGCTACTCACGGCGGATCGGATGATCACCCGGATTGCTGAGAAGGCTGAGCTGCACTGCCAGCATGGAGCCGACCTGGTCGATATGGAAACCTCGGCCCTGGCGGCGCTGGCTCGCGAGCGATCGCTCCGTTTTCTGTCGGTTCGGGTGATCAACGACGACGCCCACGCCGAGCTTCCCGCCGAGGTTGCGCGGCTGCTCACGCACACTGGCAGCTATCGCCTGGGCGTCGCGCTGCGGTCGATCTGGCATCGTCCCTCGGCGCTCAAGGACTTCCTGTCCCTGCACGCGCGCGCCCTGGAGGCAGCCGCCCGGCTCAGCTCTTGCGTAGAGCGGTTGGTGGAGACGCTTCCTCCCTTGTAGCAAGCTATTCCGGCCGCGGTGCTCAGGAGTCCCAGCGGTCCATGTAGGCTTCCCTCATGGCGGCCGCGGCGCTGCTTGTTACCAGATCGGAGCGTTCATCGGGCACCCGGTAGCCGAGCACGAACGTCCGCGACTCGATGGGCTGTGCAACCGCCGTGGCGGCCTCGAACCCGAAGTCAGCATGGACGTGTGACTGCCGAGCCAGTTCCCAGAAGCTGGGCAGGCCATCCGGGTCGGTCAGTTCCACGGCGCTTAAGATCTGCCCGGCCGCGGAGGATTCGCCGGGGTTGACCCGGACGGCAATCCTGGGGATTCCATCGGTGACGGCCTCGATCTGGCCGGGATCAAACCCCGCATGGACCAGCCACCGCCTGGCGCGCTGGAGCGTCTCCCCGTGAGCGAAATGATGAGTCAGGTACCTCATCATAACTGGCCCCCCTCCTCGCTTGGAGCGATGTTTTCAGACTGTCGGCACGGGACATGGTGTTTCTCGCCGCGCTCACTGACAAGGGACCGGAAGCCTGCTTCCTTCACCAATCGAACACGACACCTCCATCATAAGCGGATCAGCCGATCGAGTCATCTTTATTTCACTTAATTTTCTCTTCCTCATCCTTATTTCACTTAATTTTTTCCGCCTCCTTCTTCACGGGCGCCGCTGGAGGGGGCGGGGCCAGCGACTGGCGGACCGGTTTGCTCACGGCCGCGGCGGGCCTGTTCACCGTTGAGGGGGCGGGATTGAGCATGCTGCTGACGCCCATGGTCGCCAGGCCCTGGACCAAGAGCATGGTGGCGATTCCCAGCCCCAGCGCGTGCCAGGGGTGAAACTGCAAGATGAGGGTGAAGACGGTGAACCAGACGATCGCCTGGAGGATGGTCCACATGATGTTCGTCGTGAACATCGCATCGAACGACGCGGCCGCGCCCTTGGAATAGAAGGCTGCCAGCATGAGTGCGATGAGGAGCGAGCCGCCGCCTACCTTGAGGCCGACATGCGGAGTGACCTGATCGTAAAGCTGGTCCTGACCGATCTCCGTCACGACGTAGATTCCCACGAAGATCACCAGCCAGTAGATCAGGAAAGCCCATAATGTCGCCATGACCCAGTGCCCCTTGTTTGCACGTGTCCGTTTCCCGCATCGTTCCCATCACGACACTTCTATCGTACCTGGAAGCCGACGCGGTCTCCACCGAGCCCTGGCGGTTTTTGAGCAAGCTGTTATCATGGCGGAAAATCGACGATTTCACCGTTTGACAAACACCCCGCGGGCAAGATGCAATGATCCGCTTGAGCGCCTTCGCCGACGAGATTTCCCAGAACCCTCAGGAGCAGATCGACGTCCTGAGCCAGAGCGGGATCCGGCACATCGAGTTCCGGGCCATCCACGGGACCAACGTCCTTGATCTGAGCGAGGTCCAGCACGAGGAGTTTCGCCGCTTGCTTCGAGCCGCCGGGTTCGGCCTCAGCGCCATCGGCTCGCCGATCGGCAAGATCCGCGTGACCGAACCGTTCGAGCCTCACCTCATCCGGTTCCAGAAAGCTCTCGACCTGGCCGAGTATTACGAGTCGCCCCGGATTCGCGTCTTCAGCTTTTATATCCCTCCCGGCGATGCGCCGGCCGATCATCGCCCCGAAGTGATCGCGCGGATGAAGGAACTTGCCGCCCGGGCCCAGGCGCGCCGGGTCACCCTCTTTCTCGAGAACGAGAAGGGGATTTACGGCGACATCGCGCCCCGCGTCGCCGACCTGCTCGAAGCCGTGAATTCACCAGCTCTGGTCCATGCCTTCGACCCGGCCAATTACGTGGAGATGGGCCAGGATATCGACGAGGCCTGGCGGCTGCTCCAGGGACGGGTCCGCCACTTTCACGTCAAGGATTATGCCAGATCCACCCACCGCAATGTCCCGGCAGGCGAGGGTGACGGCCAGATCCCCAGCCTCCTGGAACGTGCGGTGGCGAGCGGCTATGATGGCTTCGCCGTGCTTGAACCACACCTCATCGTGGCCGAGGTCTCCTTTGGTTTCACCGGTCCGGAGAGATTCGCTGAAGCGGCGACGGCGCTGAAGAATATCCTGGAAAAGCAGCAGATTGCGTATATGTAGGCGGGCTCAGTAAGGAAAGACGAGCAGGAGGAAAGCATGCGTGCGAGCGGGATTGCGAGCACGAGTAAGAAAACTGGGCAGCGTTGTTGCAACTACCTGGAGAATCAGAGTGAAGGACTTTCGCACAAGCCGACGGTCGTTTCTCAAGAGCAGTGCCGCGGGGGCATCGGCGCTGGGGCTCGCTCGTCTCGTGGAGACACGGGCCGCCGACAGCGGCGCCTTCAAGATCTCGCTCGCGGAATGGTCGCTGCACCGGGCGCTTTTCGCGGGCAAGATCTCCAACCTCGACTTTCCCCGGATCGCCCGCGAGGAGTACGGCATCGAGGGTGCCGAGTTCGTCAACCAGTTTTTCAAGGACAAGGCTCACGACCATGCCTACCTGAAAGACCTGAAGTCCCGGGCCAATGACCACGGCGTCACCTGCGTGCTGATCATGATCGACGGTGAAGGGGACATGAGCTCGCCGGAGAAGTCTCACCGCGACCGCGCCGTGGCGAACCACAAGAAGTGGATCGATGCCGCCGCGGCCCTGGGCTGTCACTCGATCCGGATCAACACCGGCGAGAACTACAGTCCGACCGACGTCGGCGCCGCGGCGGAAGCGTGCTCGGCTCTGGCCGAGTATGGTGCATCGCACAAGATCGGCGTCATCTGCGAGAACCACGGCGGCCCATCGAGCAACCCCGACGCGCTCATCGCGCTCATGAAGGCCGTGAACAGCCCAAATTTCGGCACACTCCCCGACTTCGGCAATTTCCCCAAACGCGGTGACAAGTATGCGATTGATATCTACAGCGCCGTCGAGAGGATGATGCCCTACGCCAAGGGAGTCTCGGCCAAGAGCTACGACTTCGACGCGGAGGGGAACGAGACCACGCTCGACTACCCTCGGCTCATGAAGATCGTCTCCCAGGCCGGCTACCACGGCTTCGTCGGCATCGAGTACGAAGGGGGCCGGTTGAGCGAGCCGGAGGGAATCAAGGCCACGAAGAAGCTGCTCGAGCGCATTCGTGGGAATTGACAGCACGAGAGCTGGCCATGAACGGAGACCGGTCGTATCTCGGGGCCGACGCCTCCCGGAAGGTTCTCTGGCCGATCTTGGGGCTGCTTGCCGGGTTGCTCATGGGCGGCCTGCGGAGTTGGCTGGCCGGCGTCGATGAACTTGCGGCCCTCTCTCTGGTGATCGCGGGTGGAGTCGTCGGTTCCGCGCTCGGGATGGTCATCGTTCTGGCGCAACTCTTTCCGCCGCGCAACCACGACCTGGGTTCGTTGAAAGGGCTGATGAGCCTGGTGCTGGCGGCCACCCTCATCCTCTGGTTCGTGGTGGGCTACTTGAGAATCCTGATTGCTCACTGATTCGGCCGGACCGCAAGTCCCTCTTTCGACCCAGCCGGTCAGGGAAGGCCGGTAAGCTTGAAGGTTTTCGAAATCTGCGCCGGGGATAGTGGGGGAAAGGAAAGAGGGCCTTCACTTTGGGAAAAAGGTGAAGACCCTCGGCGAGGAGGCAACCGATGAAATGCTGCGGCGACCCTGGAACAGATCGCCGCTTTGCGCAGGGATGCCGTAATGATCATGGGTTTGACGGATTGTACCTCACGCTTGAGCTCGGTTGCGGTTGCGGCGGCGGCGGTAGCGCCAGGCCGCCAGGCCGCTGGCCACCGACCATGCCAGCCAGGTGGCCGGCTCGGGGATGTTCTGCTCGGCACTCGCCGGGAGCTTGGTCCAGGTGAGTCCAGCTTCGCCGACCCCGTCGACAGCCGAGCCGGCGTACATCGAGATCCAGAAGCCATTGCTCGGGTCCAGGCCGGGAATCTTGCTGAAGTTCGTGATCGTGAACTCAAGCTGAGGATGCGACGGCGACGGGTCGTAGGCCAGGTTGCCCGTGTACTGGGGCAATTGCGAGCCGAATGCGTAGCCCAGGCCGCCCGCGTTTGCCGAGGCGGCGTTGTAGTTCGAAACCGTGAAGCCGTCGGTTCCCTTACCGACCAGGCTCTTGTCGGCTGGGATGCCGGCAACGACCACCGGCGTGCCCGGCGAGGAAGGGTTGCTCGCGCTCACCGGCGCGAACGCCAGCGCGATCGACTTGTCGCCGCCCAGATGCGCGGGATCGTAACTGGTCGGCGTGCCGGTCGGGTCGCCGTTAGCCTGACCGAAGGGAGCGTACTGACCCTTCGGGTTGGCGAACGTGTTGATGCCGACGTACATCGTGTCGGTCGACGAGTCATAGTAGGTCCTGATGTCCTGGATGCTCCATCCCGAGACCCAGCCGTTCGCGGTCTCCCACGGCTGCTGACCGATGTTCAGCGGATTGCTGCTCACCGGCGTGACGACGACATTGGGATTGGTGGCCGGGTTGAAGTCGCTGGCGACATAACCCGTGAAGTTGATGGGGGCCGCGAGGGCCGCGGGGGCATTGATGCCGACCGCGACCAGCAAGGCAACAGTCCATGGGGACAACCGGCGGGGCACCATGACGAGTCTCCTTCCACGTTATGGTTCGTTCGTCCCGAGGTAGCCGATCAGTGCATGACGTTCACGTCGTCAGCAGGGACGATCTGGCCAGGTAGATCAAGTGACCAGTGCGGAGCGAGCCCCGGGCGCGTCCCACCCTGGTCAGGATGACAGTTCGCTTCGCACCTCCGGACCGGCTCGAATGAATCTGGCTTCGCCAGGCTCGTTCGAGGCCGCCCCCCCCAGTGTCTCCCTCCCTAGGGGAGAGGGATTTCCAGAAAGGACGATGGCGCGATGTCGCTATTTGCTAGACTGCTGCAAGCTGTTCGCTCGTGGCGCGGCCGTCGGGGTGGCCCCAAGACCGTCCGACGCGCCGGCATCACCATAGAACAACTTGATCATCGGCAATTACTGAGCGTTACCTTCACGGGAAACGTCCCAATCGATTTTCCCGCTACCCAAAGTCCAGGCGTTGTGGTCCTACCCAACAACCCCCTGGTCCAGCACCCGTCGATCTCCCCCACGATCGCTTCGATCGTGAAGGTCTCGGGGTTCGATATCAACGGAATCCGGGTTAGCTATTCCGCCGCCAGCGATACCCTGAGCCTCGGGATCGATCAGCCGCCAAGCCAGAACCATCCCGGCGAGGTCATCGCCGGCGACTCAGACAATAACGGAAATTC
>JBMFUH010000188.1:0-9459 GCA_049966735.1 Isosphaeraceae bacterium | reverse complement strand
GGTCACTGCCTATCACCTGACTGGAAAACCATTAAAGGCTTATCGCCGGCGGACCAAGAGGCGCGAACGATGACTGAGCAAAGATTTCCAAAAGGGTGGGACCAGTAGCGCGTTCAGCAACTCCTTGCGGAACTGGATCATCGCACCGAGGAGGAATGGGTTGCAGCCGACGAGGCTGCGGCATCGGAGCAGGACGATCAGACCGTCGTCACGGTTCCCGTCGGTCTGTTACCCGAAATCCGCAGGCTCCTGGCCACGTACAAGCCCAGGTCAGCCTGACGCCTCGTTGTGTGAACTGGAAGAGCCGAGGTATCATTGAAACTTTACAGAACCCTGCCCCTTGACATCTCGCAGCCACCTGGGGAGTAGCCTTGAATACTGCCCCACGACCGGTTATCGGATCAGTCGGATGATCCGCAACGGGCCGAACCGCTTCTCAAGCGTTGCCCGGCGATTCTTGATCCACTCCTCGGCGTATCGCGACAGCACGGCGTCGCCGGGGCCGAGCACGAACCAGCGGATGCCCTCGGCGTCGTAGCGAGCGGGATCGGGCGAGGGCGTGACCAGGAGCCGGCTGCGCCGTTCCAGCCGCTCCCGAGAGAAACCAAACGTGTCGGTCAGACCGTCAAACCAGGGGACGGAAAGGCCGCCTCGGTGATCGTAGGCAAGCGCCGCGACAGGCAAGCGGTAGACGAGATCCCCAGGCGGCACGCGGTGGCGGAGCCAGGCGATCGCTTGCTTGTCCGATTCGGATGGCGGCTTCGAGGCCACTTTCGGATACATCGCCAGGGGAATCCCCTGCGCATCGAGCGCGAAGAGAATCGGAAAGGCCAGGCCGTCCGCGGTAACGGCCGCGAGCAAGAGTGTGCCGAGACTCGCTCCCAGGAGGACCGGCCGGATGGCGAAGACTCGCGCCATCGCCGCGCTGCCCAAGATGGAGAACGCGAGCGCGGCGATGGCGCCGAACTTGACGATGTCCCACGAATGGGCATAGACGACGAAGTTGAGGACGACGAGGCTGCCGGCCAGGAGGAGTGTCAGCAGCAATCGGCCCCGATGGAGCAGGAAGAGTCCCGCAATCCCCAAGGGCAGGAGCAGCCCGTACGTCAAGGTGTGCCAGACAAGCGTGGACCAAAGAGAACTGGTAACACCCGCGTGCAAGGCAAGCCCCAGCCCCATCTGATCGGGAGGTGGTAGAAAAAAGCCAGCCCCGGCCTTGCCCGCCAAGAGCGCGACCGCCAAGGCCGTCGCCACGCCCGGAATGCGCCGCCATTCCAGTCGGCCGCTGGAAAAGACCTCCGCAACGAAGACCGCTCCGGCCATCGACGCGAAGACAACCACCTGACTGATCGTCAGCGCACAGAGCAACACGGCCAGGCTGAGATAGCGCCCGGGCCTTGGATTCCGCCGGTCCAAGACAATCAGCATCGTGCACAAGGCAAGTGGCAAACCGAGGGCCCAGGGGTGCTGGAAGAAATAGGAGATGACCGGAGGGTTCAGGTCCACGCCCCCCGCCTCACAGATCATCACCAACCGCGCCACGTAGTAGCCGTCCTGAACGGCGAGCAAGAAGGGAAGGCCGCCGCCAAAGAGCGTGATGACGGCCGTGATCCAGCCCCGCCCGGGTCCGAGCAGCCGGTCGCCCAGCAACCAGAGCAGGCACCAGGTGTACCACCAGCTTGAGAGGGTCAACATGTCGATGGCAACTCCCGGCGCGACCCCCAGCGCACTGGCAAGCGCGGCCGCCGCCAGGTCAAGGCCGTAATGATAGCGGTATTCCAGGTCGGGAAACGTCATGTGGCGGGGCGGATAGTGGCCGTTTTGGATCTGGGAGATGATGCCCGTATGACCGGTGTAAAGCTGCTCGTCGTGCCACGCCCAGCCCAAGGTCATCGGCGCGATGACGGCCGTTGCCAGCGTGGCCGAGAGGATCATGGGCCATGCCGAACCGTGCGCGGTCAACGCGGTTCCGTCCGTCTGCTTGCCTCGACTGTCTCCTGACCAGGCTCGAACGATACCATCCGCGATCTCCGGCGCGGTTTCTCCCTTGGGAGGGCGAGCCTGCGGAGAAGACAGGCTCAGCAGGAGCTTCGCCCTCCCGAAACGGATCGCCCGTGACCCCTCGAGATCTAGCCAGCAGCCGACGCCGATTGTGACGACGAAGACAGTTCCGACCTCGAGTCCCGTCCAGAACGAGCCGGTCCAGCGAGCCGTCAGGTGGACGAATATCAGCCAACAGGCAGCGCCCAAGCCCGGTGAGAGGAACAAAGCCAGTCGCCGGTCCGCCGTCACCTTCAACGCCAGCGCCCGACCCGCGAGCCAGAGGCCGGCCAGGGCGATGATCAGCAGCAATCCGCCAGCAGACATGGCCGGGGACCTCCGTTCACCAAGACGCCGCGGTCTCGTCCCGGTTCGTTCCAGGTGTCGTACATGAGGCGTGCGTTGGGTATAATCAGAAACCCGGTCCGCTGTGCGGCACCGAAAAAGGCGAGGATGGCACCACGACGGTGGCAAATACCTCCTCGATCATGCGACTCCCGGCGCGCCGGGACACCTGTTCGACGTTATCAACCCAGGAACTCCTTTCCAATGGACCGGCCCAATTTCGGCAAGGCAGACGGACTGATCAGGGCGATCGCCCAGGATTACGAGACCAAGGATGTTCTCATGGACGCCTTCATGAATGAGGAGGCATTTGACGAGACCCTGAAGTCGGGACGGGCCGTCTACTATTCGCGCAGTCGCAAGAAGCTCTGGCGCAAGGGCGAGGAAAGCGGCAACGTGCAGCTCGTCAAGGAGATCCGGATCAACTGCTACGGCGACTCGCTGCTCCTCTTCGTCGAGCAGGTCGGAGGCGCCGCGTGTCATACGGGCCACCGCTCGTGCTTTTATCGTCGGTTAACGGATGAGGGTCTGGAACAGCTCGGCGAGCCGCTCTTCGATCCTGCCCAGGTTTACAAGAAGTAAGGACTCGCCTCGTGTCCGAGAAACTACACTTCGTCGTGCCCAACGGCTCTCTCTGGGAACGTCTTTGCCTCCATCTGTCCACCGCGGGCTATCCGCTCCGATCTCCCGACCGCACCGGGCTTTGCGGCGACGCCGACGGCATCCAATTCCACCAGCTTGACCGGCGGATGATCCCCTCATTCATGGAAACCGGCATGTTTGACGCCGGTTTGACCGGGTTGGACCTCTGGGAAAACAGCGGCGTGCACGACGGCCTGCGGGTGATCGACCGGTTCTCGTTTTCCAAAACCACCGACCAGCCATCCCGATGGGTGCTGGCTACCAAGAAAGGTGCCACGCTTGAGCGTCGACCGGTCCGGGTCGCCTGTGAGTTGCCCAGACTGGCCGAAATTCTCCTGGCCAAGACCGGCCTGCCCCAGGATCGCCAGGTTGTCCGGATCGACGGGTCGGAAGAGCAGTGTGTGAAATACGGGGTTGCCGATGCCGTGCTGGTTGTGACGGAGACCGGCAGGAGCATCCGTGAAAACGGCCTGGAAATCATGTCCGGTTGTGAATCACTCCTCGTCAGCAAGCCGGAAATCCGCGCCCTGCCGGAACTTCCCCCGGCGAAGGAAGAGTCGCTTCAGGCCCTCAGCCTGGCGCTTCAGGCGGTTGTCAGCGCGCAGGCGTTTATAACTGTTGCCTTCGACATTCCCGCCGCGGTCGACCTCTCGGCATTGAGTTTACCGGCCTCGGTAGCACCCACGGTTTCACCCTTGACCGACCCGCTCTGGAAGGCTTGCGAAATCTGCATCCCCCGCTCCGTCTTTGGCCCGACGCTCGTCCGACTCAAGAAAATCGGAGCGCGCGGCATCGTCATGAACGACACCCAGGGCTACCTGGAATGAGCGGGAATGGCAGATGGCAAATGTCAAATGGCAAATGCCAAACACTGAATCTGCCATCTGCCATCTGTGCATCGCCTGCCTTGGGCCTGATCTGGTTGTGACGCCAAGCGGGCCGTAAAAGACCCCCTTCTTTCCCCATTTTGCCACAGCACACGATAAAGTTGAGCGTGTTGTTCGCGATCAGCGAAGACGTGTGTGTTGTGGCATCGTGTGGTCGGGACCGGGAGAGAAGGACCCATGATCGAAGCGAAAGAGCAGGACCGAGAGGCGATCAGCTATTCGCTGGTTAATTGCTTGCATGACACACCATCGCCCTCCTCGATTCCAGCCAACCCCGATCCGAGTGCCTGGAAAGTCGGGCTTGTCCGGGAGTTGAGCCAGTCTGCGATCCGCAGGCGGTTGGCAGTCGGCCTCGCTGGCGTTGGATGCATTCATCTGGCGACCTTCACGATCTGCCAGTCGATTTTTGATCCGGCGATCCACCGCGACCTGCGGCACCCTGCGCTCTGGTGTCTCGAGCTGTTTGTGGTCCTGGCTCTTCTGAGAGTGACGCTGGGACGAGGATGGAGCCGCTCATCGACAGCCATCAACCTGGTGGCGAAGTTCTGGACGACGTTCCTCATTCTCTCGTTCAACCTGGTGACCCTCAATTCGATCACCGGTTTCGACCTGGCCTGGTACAGACCGGCCTTCGCCACGCTGAGCACGTTCTTCTTCGCGTCCCTGGCCTGGCTGTTCACCCCCTGGTTCTTGGTTCCCGCGGTGCAGATGTGGGCGACGGGGCTCCTGATGAGCAATTTGCCTGAATGGGCGTTCCTGATCTACGGCGTCTCGTGGTGGATCGCCCTGACCGGGATCGCGCTCTGGATTCGCAGGAATGATCGACTGACCGAGGTCAGCAAGAGCGACTCTCAAACCGGCTGGGGTGAAAACGCCTCGATCCGCGACCTGGCCTGATTCACCCACCACTCATCGGCCTTGTCGTCGTTCCAGTCGCCGGCACACGCGCAGGCGGCCAGCGCGACGGCGAGAGATCGGGCGTCGGGATAACGATCGGCCGGCTTCTTGGACAGACACCGCATGACCACGGCCTCGAGATCGTCGGGAAGGTCACGGGCGTGTTTCGACGGCGGCACGACCGGGTCGCGTGCGTGGGCGATCATCAGCTCGGTGGCGCTGCTTCCCTCGAACGGGGGACGCCCGGTGAGCATAAAATAGAGGATGGCGCCCAGCGAGTAGATGTCGGACCGGCGGTCAAGCTCGATCGCCGCGACGGCCTGCTCGGGAGACATGTACTGGGGCGTTCCGCTCACGGTGTAGTCGGCGGTTAACTGGGGAGCTCCGGGCGTGGCCGTGAGCTTGACGAGTCCGAAGTCGAGCACCTTGGCCACGTCGCACTTTCCCCCCAGAATCGCCACCCGGATGTTGCCCGGTTTCAGGTCGCGATGGATCAGGCCGAAGCGATGAGCCTCGGCAAGCGATCCACAGACCTGCCGCATCAAGAAGACGGCGCGGCCCGGAGGCAAGGGGCCAAACTGACGGACCAGGTCCGAGACGCTCAGGCCGGGCAGGTACTCCATCACGTAATAAAAGGTGCCGTCGGCGGTGTGGCCGTAGTCGAAGATCTCGATGGTATTGGGATGCGAGAGCATCGCCGCCGACTGGACCTCGCGCTCGAACCGGGCGCGGGCGATTGGGTTGGCGCTCGAGTCCGGCTTGATCAGCTTGAGCGCGCAGGGACGTTTCAAGAGCATGTGCTCGGCCAGATAAACCTCGCCCATTCCGCCTTCGCCCAGCTTCTCCCCGAGCTGGTATTGCCCCAGCTTCCTCGCGTGGTGCAGATCACGGCGGAGATGATTGAGGATGTACGCGGTGTAGATTGCCAAAGCCGCGCTGACCATGATGACGAGCATGTTACCGATGGCATACTCGGAGCTGGCGTACCGGTCGAGGATCGTCGACTCCGATGTCTTCAACTGCAAGGCCGCCAGGACCAGGAACGGTCCCAGCGCCATCGTGAGCACGACCCGGGCGGTCGTCCGGGGATCGTTGGGAATGAAGGCGCCGTAGAGGATCATGATGATCAGCAAGTTGAGGACGCCATTTTTCTCGATGGCGACCATGCGCACCTCGTCTCCCCGATCGATCAGCTCGGAGCCGACCACGTACTGGCCGACCATCATGACCAGCACCAGAAGTCCGAAGAAGGCGTATTCCAGGGAACGAAGCCGCGGCTGCGTCAGCTCGACCTTGCTTGCCAGGAGGCCGGCGACCGCGGCGCAGAGCAAGACACGGCCGCCGAGGCTCAGGATGACCAGCCCCGGTACGGCGCCGGAATCGAGCAATCCGAAGACGAGAAAGACGCCGTAGCCAATCGCCAGAAAAAGCGCCGCGGCCTGCAGGCGGCCGCGCCGGAGTTCCCCGGTCTCGGTGCTCAGGCTGGGCATCGACCCGGCGGCCAGCTCCATGTGAAACGACTTTGAGGGAGCGCTGATCTGCGCGCTCGGGTACTGGACCGTCGGTTCGAGCTCGATCTCGGGTTCGCCTTGGGCGGACTCGCCGTCCTGCTGGGTCGAAATCGGATCACTGTGCGACATCATCGTGTTCCCGTGCGGCGACTCGGTCTGGGGATCAACGCGGCGTGGCGGCTGGAGCCCGTGTCTCGATCGCTTTCCCGGCATCCCGCGGACGCCCATCGTTCCGCAGCCAGGGTTCGATCACGAACGCCGTCACGACCATGATAATCGTGAAGATGGGGCCAATGATCCGCTTGACCGGCCCGTGCACCTTGTGCCAGTTCTGATACAGGTAGAAGAACGTGAAGGGCGGGATGAGGAACAGGATGCCCTGGATCGGACTCTCCCGGAACGGGATCATCACGAGGTTCGCCACCCCCCTCACGATTCGCCCGACGTTCAGCAGAACGGCGACGGTCGCGCCCAGGACCATGAGCGAGTAACTGTCGACGGTGAGCCCGATCAAGAGGCACATGAGGAAAGGCACCGAGACGAGATAGGCGCTCTCGTTGAGCCAGCGAAAGAGCTTCTGGATCTTGCCCATCGCTCCGCGATAGCCGATGGTGATCGCCCCGGCCGGCCTGCCGCGCGCGGCATCCAGCGCGGGGAGCGAAGGAGCCGTCGCCACCTTGTGCGGCCCCGGAACCGACGGCTCATCCAGCGGCGAGGGCCTGGCCTTGGCGGCTCTCAAACCGTCGGCGCTGACGGGCGCGAGCGCCACCTGACTGGTCACCGCGTCCAGCCAGTTGGTGGGACGGCCGACCTGGGACGGCCGGGCCCACGCCGAGACCGGAGCATCGATCGGCGTCACCCGCAGTCCCGGGCCCCGCGCCGGCGCGGCCGTCACGGCCGCTCTCTCGGAGGGGATTGTCATCCTCCCGCCGCATTTCTTGCACCGCGCCGTCCGCCCGGCCAGATTGTCGGCGACGTCGAAGGGCGCCCCGCATGATGGACACTGGAAGTGGATCATCCGAACAGCCCTCGGCACAACATGATGCCCGGCCACGTGGTTTCAGTAATAGACTACAGCCAGACCCGCGATCAGCAACGTCCAGAACATGAAACCTTCATCGAAGCGCTCTAGCAACTTGAAATAGACGACGGCGATCACCAGCGTCTTGACGAGCCAAACTCTCCACGGCGCGAACTGGACCTGTCCCGACGCGACAAACCAGATCCAACTCAGCCCGGCGATCCCCGCGGTATAAAGCAAAGCCATGAAAAGCCAGTGCTTCTGGAGCAGCTCATATTTCACGAATGAATGAACGAGACCGTAGAAGAAGACGGCCTTGATCGCCAGGTAATAGACGTTGAGAAACGCCATCGTTGTCCACTCTGGAAGCTGGTCTCTGACACACCCGCCGGTTTCACCTCGGTCAATCAGCCCAAAACCCGGAGCAGCATGGGGTCGGACGAGCGGCGATCGAGCGCGATGAATCCGTCCTGAGAGCCCATTCACAATACGCGATCGCACGCCGCACGTCCACGCCTCAGCTTCACGGACGTGAAAGATGAGTGTGGTGCAGACCCGTTGACGCGTGAAGCCAACTCGGCGACACTGTGTCGCAATACATCGCAACCGCGCGGATCAGAGCCGATTGGCAGCATCGAGGCGGAAGACCATGGTCGAGCGTGATGAATTCAACCTTGTGGGTCGCGGAGTCTTGCACGGCGTGGCCCGGCGCATCGGGCTGGCTCGGCCGAGCGCTCAGACGCGCTTCGTGAAAAGCGTGCTCCTGGTTCTCGTAACCTGGGCGCCGCTGGCGCTCTTGTCGCTGGCGGCCGGCCACGCCCATGGAAAACGAGTTTCCGTGACCCTCTTCAGTGATCCGGTCATCTACAGCCGTTTTCTCTTCGTCGTCCCTCTGCTGGCGATTGCCGACGTCCTGGTCGAGGCGGGGCTGTTCGTCCAGGTCCGGCATTTCGTCGAGTCTGGCATCGTGACTCAGCGGGCACGGGCCGGATTCGAGGAAGCGAAGGTCGAGGCCGTCCGGCTCCGCGAGTCGCCCCTCGCGGAGGGTCTGATCGTGCTCCTCGCCTTCGTCGCCTCGATCCTCGCTCGAGGGGTCGTCGGCCTGGGCTCGGAGCTGACGAGCTGGGAACGGACGGCAACGTCCACCACGTTGGCCGGATGGTGGTACATGCTGGTGAGCCTGCCGATCCTGTTCCTCCTCCTCCTGCGCTGGCTCTGGATCTTCGGCATCTGGTCCTGGTTCCTCTTCAAGGTCTCGCGGCTCGACCTGGCCCTCTCGCCGACGCATCCCGACCAGGCCGGCGGGCTGGGCTTTCTGGGCTGGGGGCTGGCCAGCTTCGCGACGGTGCTCATGGCCGTATCGGCGGTGCTCTCCGGCGGCTTCGCCCGCGAGATTCTCAGCAAGGGCTCGTCACTCCAGGATCTGAAATACCACATCATCGTCTTCGTGGTCCTGGCAATGGTCTTTTTGCACGTCCCGCTCCTGGCGTTCACCGGCCGCCTGGCGCGCTGTCGCTTCCGAGGACTGCTCGAAATCGGCGCACTCATCAGTGCTCACGACCGCGCGTTCGAAGAAAGGTGGATCCGCTCGCCGGACGCGGACAGGAGAGCGCTCCTGGGTAGCCCGGACATCTCGTCGCTGGCGAGCGGAGCCGAGATCTATGAGCGGGTCGACCAGATGCTGCTCGTGCCCTTCGACAAGAAAGCCGTGATCGTGCTCATCGCGGCCGCCTTGATTCCGATGGTCCCCCTGCTGGGCACGTCGGTCGCGCTCAAGGACATCATCTCGATGCTGGGCAAGTTCATGATCTGAACGGCACGAAGTACACGGCCACGAATTCCTTCGCCTCCTGCATCTCATCTGTAGCGCACCGGCCAGGGATCGGTCCGCACAGCGGACCCTGCACGTTGCCTTGGCCGGATGCCGAGGGTCATTTCAGCTCGACCGTCACCTTGTTGATCTTGCCGGTGAACCGGTTGTCGCGCTCCTTGTAGTCGTCGGTGACCGGCGTCCCCTCGTCGACTCCCACATCGGCCCCCTCGTCGGCGGAGAAGATGAACCCTTGCGTTCGCTCGATGCGCCCTTCCCCGACTTGCTTGCCATTGACGAGAATCG
>JBMFUH010000187.1:0-9469 GCA_049966735.1 Isosphaeraceae bacterium | reverse complement strand
GCCAGAAACCCTGAGAGTTGTGGAGGCCACTTGTTTCCCCTACCTTCTCCCAAATGCCCGACGGTCTCCGCTGGGGGGGGGAATGAATGATGACCCCCGTGGTCAGAGGGCGGCGCAAGATCATCGAAGGGAACCCGTTGCCCGGACAGGACCGCCCTTTCAACATCCCACCCTCATTCGCCCCTACCTTTTCACTGAAGGGCGTAGACCAGGCAGAGTCCCGCGATCAGGGCGACCACCGTGAGGATCATGAAGATGTTTCCCGCGCTGGGCTCGGCGAGAAAATCACCAATCTTCTCTCCGAGCTTTTCCAGCCAGGTCTCGGTGAGGGTGGGAGCTTCCACGATGGAATCTTCCTTGAGTTGCTCATCCCGTTCGCGGGTCAACTCGATGACCTTCTTGCGGTATTCCTTCTGCACGCCGCGGCCCGATTCTTCTCCCTGGGCTTCGATCATCTGGCGATGTGAACGGAGGCTGCCGGTCGTGGAACGTGTTGACCCCTCGACAGGACCTCCGAGTGAGGGCGTCGTCCGTGGGTTTGGATTTCGACCGGTGTGGAGGGCTGATTCGATTCTCGACCAGTCAAGCGGTGCCTCGGGCTTGCGGGGCTGGGAAGCGGAGGGGACCGGAGACGGCTTCACGGCCTGGCTCGCGCCCGTCCTGAGCTGGAGACGTCTCGAGCCGGGAATCATCAGCTCCATCCATTCAGCCACCTCGACGGCGGAGGAGACGCGTTCTTCCGGCTGGAGCGCGAGCATGCGATCAAGCGCCGTGACCAGAGGAGTCGGCAGGTTGGGCCGGACCTCAGTGATGGGAACGTGCGGTTCATGCAACCGGCGGGCCAGCCGGTCGAGCTTGGTCATGCCGGGGAAGGCGTAGGTCCCGGTGAGCAGCCGATACATGGTGCAGCCGAGACTGAACAGATCGGTGCGGGCGTCGATGGGCCGCCCGGAGATCTGCTCGGGCGACATGTAGTCGGTCGTGCCCACGACGAAACCTTCGTCCGTGTCGAGAGCTTTGACCTCGTGGTTGCTCACGTCCACGAAAGCACCCAGGCCCAGATCAAGAACCTTGACGGCTCCCGCCGTGGTCAAAAAAAGGTTGGTCGGCTTGATGTCGCGATGGACCACCCCCTTCTCGTGTGCATGAGCGAGTCCCCAGGCCGCCTGGGTGATGTACTCGACGACCTCGTCGGGGGGCAGCATCCCCCGCCGCCGCAGCACCCGTTCCAGGTCTTCGCCTTCCAGGTACTCCATGACAATGTACGGCGAGTTGTCTTGCTGGTCGGCATCGAACGCCCGGACCACGTTGGGGTGGTCGAGCATCCCGACGATCTTCATTTCCCTCAAGAACCGCGCGACCGAGTGCAGCGACGACACGTACGCGGGGGAAACCACCTTCAGGGCGACCACCCGATCCATCAGACGATGCCGGGCCTTGAGCACGCGACCCATGGAGCCCTTACCCAACCGGTCCAGGAGTATATAACGGCCAAACACCAGCCCCGTCGTCTTCCCCACCAGAAGACGTCTGGCCTGGAAATCGGTCAACCTCCCTTCCTCGACCAGCCACTCCGCCAGGACCGACGATTTCCGTAATTGGGGACTGCTTCTCAGGCAACTCTTGATGTCGAGGATTTCCGAATCCGTGAGAATTCCCGACCGCTCCAGGTTGCCCAGGAACTCCGAGACGGAATGGCTGCCAGTGTCAGGGGAATCGTCGGACACGGTGAAACGGCTCCGGGCGCCACCCTCCTCGTGCCGACCTGTCGAGGTGGCGGCTCATGTGCACGAGGCTGGACCAGCATTGCTGAACTGCTGGCTTTATCATGTTCCACTCAGACCAGTAAAGCTAGCTCAATTCCCCGTGCCCTTGATCGCGGATCGAATCTTTCATCCCAGAAGCGAGAAACCGCAGGCGCCTACCACCCTGCCGCACCAATCACATCAGAACCACTCCAGCTAGGCTGCATGCTTCGATGCCCAGTGTCAAGATCCTGCCACCACGAATTCTGATTAACACAAAGACATGATGCCATGCTACTCCGATCAAAGCATTTCTTGATAATGTCGTCACCCGAGCCGGTGCTCGCGAAGGGCTCTGGCCCGGTACGTCGCTTGCTTGGGGGTAGAACGGAATTCATTCCGTTCTACACGATCGCCTCCGTTCGGCCCGGGTCCCTGACCCCGCCGACTGTGGTAGAGTAGAATGGAATTCATTCCGTTCTACTATTGCATCCGCGCAACGGAATTCATTCCGTTCTGCTCTTGATTCCCGGCGACTTCGTCTGCAAGGTCGGGCAGTTATTTCCGGCTCGCTCCTCTGCAGGCGATCGGCGGCGGGTTTCGTGTCCGGTGATGGGATCGAGGAACATCTCGTAAACGGGTCCTCTGGAGGGTGCGGCAGGGCACGCTCTCGCGGCGATGATTCGTCTCCTCAGAGAATGGCGAGGTCTCGTCTTGGTGCTGCTCCTGGTCGGGCCGGTACTGGCGTATATCGGCTTTGGGAGCATCTGGCTCTGGGAACGCGGCTGGCTCTTGATCGCGGCGATCCTCTGGATCCTGGCCGGCACGGTCTTTTCGATCCTGGCGGCCCGGTGGACGGGCAACGTCCATCCGATCATGCCTCCGCTGGACTGGGACTCTCCCGGCACGTTTTCCCCCCGCGACCGCGCAGCCTGGAAGATCGTCATGGAGGAATCCGAGGCCGGAGACGAGTTGGCGATGGAGGCTCTGATCGGTCCGGACCTGTACATCGACACGGGAAGACGGTTGATCCGGCGGCTCGCCGCCTTCTATCATCCCGACACGACCCATCCCCTGGACAAGGTCCCCCTGATCGAGCTCTTGACGGCCGTCGAGCTGGCCTCGGAAGACCTTGCCCATCTTTCCCGGCAAGTCCCCGGGGGAGACCTGATCACGCTCTCGCACTGGCGCAGGGCGGTCCAGGTCGCCGGCTACATCTCCAAGGCCAACGACCTGTACGCGATGGTCTCGCCGATCATCAACCCGCTCTCCGGCCTGGTCCGGTTGGGAACGCGCGAGCTGCTGGTCAAGCCGGCCTGGCGCGATATGCAGCAAAATGTGCTCCGCTGGTTTTACCAGGCATTCGTGAACCGATTGGGCGTGCACCTGATCGAGCTGATGAGCGGCCGGCTGGCCATCGGCGCCGAGCAATATCGTCGGCTGACCCGCCGCTCCTTGCCCCGAACCGCCGAGCGAGACCTGGAAACGGAGGTGCTGGCCGCCGCCGTCGCGGGTGCTCAGGGAGCGGGCAAGTCGCGGCTGATCGACGCCTTGAACACGGCGATGAAGGGAGATCCCAACCTCATCAGGGCCCGGCTGGAAGGGCGGGGACTCGATCCCTTGCTGGCCGACCGGCTGACGCGAGTGCGCTGGATCGAGGTCGCGGGATATCCTCCCGCGACTGATAAAGAATCACGCAAGAGCCGATCGTTGCGTCAGGCCGCCGTCGCCGCCGCGATCGAAGTCGATCTGGTGGTCCTGGTCATCGACGGCCGCAAGGGCCTACAACCGGGCGACGTCTCGTTTGCCCAGGAATGGGATCGGTTCTTCATTGCCCATCCGGAGCGTGAGGTTCCCCCCTCCCTGGTCGTCGTCACCGGGGTGGATCAGCCCGACTTTGGTGCGGTTTGGACGCCTCCCTACGATTGGTCCATGGGCAAGGGCGTGCGTGAAGAGGCCGTCCGCGCTCTCTTCGAGTCGCTCCGAGCCACGCTGCCGCCCACGTTCAATACCTACACGGCGGCCGGTCTGCCCACGGAGACCCCTTTCGGAGTCGTCGAGCACGTCATCCCCGCCCTGGCCGCGCAACTGCACCGGGCCGAACGTTCCGCCTTGATCCGCCAGCTCCAGTCGATCTCGGGCCGGTCCAAGATCGGCCGGGTCATGACACAGATCGGCCAGCAAGGCCGCCAGGTCTGGACGCACCTGAAAGCGCGGCGCAAGACAGCAGGCCGAAAGTGCTGACCGCGCTTTCTTTCTCGATGTTTCGGAGTTTTCGAACGCGAAGCGGCCCTGCCGGCCGGAGTCGGCGAGGGCCCGCATGGCGCGGAAGGTTGACGGCTTGGGCTCAGACGCCCCGACGACGGCGGATGCCGTAGCCGAGGAGTCCCAGAGCTCCCAACGCGGCGATGGTCAGAGAGGAAGGCTCGGGGACCGGTGAAGTGACCAGGTCACCGCTCCCAGCGCCAGCCTTGTTGAACGGCTGGCCCAGCGAGACCCCGGTAGGCAGGGTGAAATCGACGTGGAAAGCCCCCGCCCAAGGGAACGTTGGGACACCGAAATGGGCTGCCAGATCGGAAGCGATGGAATTGGTAAACCCTGTGAGATCGAGTACTGTCTGTCCGTACAGAGTTTCCAGCTTGGCCGACGTCACTTGACCGCTCAAGAGCACCTCAGTCGTGTTCCCCAGGATACTGCCGTTGATTGTGATGCTGTTGGCGGCCCCGGCTCCAAAGGAGACGATGTTGCCAACGAAAGTCCCTGGCCCGCTCGTGGCGTTCAGCGTGCCGTTCGCGATGGCCAGTGAGGTTCCGGGGTTGTTCGGCGTGGAGATCCCCGCTACATCAGAGACCCCAAGATTGGTAGCGAACAGATCGCTGCCGTTCCCACCCCAACTGAATAGGCCGCCGTTGAGGGATGGGATACCGAAGTCGAGCTCCACGCTCGCTTTGGCCTGCGGCACCAGCGCGACGGCCAAGATTGCTGTACAAACGATTAGTTTTCTCATCAACCAAGATCCTCCG
The DNA here is from genome assembly GCA_049966735.1 of Isosphaeraceae bacterium. Classification (GTDB taxonomy): domain Bacteria; phylum Planctomycetota; class Planctomycetia; order Isosphaerales; family Isosphaeraceae; genus Aquisphaera. Next base: position 4,701 of record JBMFUH010000187.1, on the reverse strand, counting down.
GGCTCAGCTCAGGAAACCAGGCAGCAGAGGTGGCCCATCTCTCGCTGCGGCAGTTCTGTGCCCTCTGTCGAGAAGCACCGACCCTTGCCCAGGGGCCGCCGAGGCATCCATGGGCACATCGGGTCAATATTCATTCAGTCACTTTCTCCTGTAACCGTCAATACTCGCAGGTCCGCTATCATGGATTATTTCGATGAACTACGCGTAATAAAACAGAGTGGGTCACGCCGAGAGGCGTTGGCTTGGTCAATCCCAACCCGTCATTTCCCAGGCTTTTTTTGAGATGTCGGGCCGAGGGCTGGAGACCTGGAAGCACACTGTTCAGCCAAATCAGGCGTTATTGAGAGAGTCGTTCTGTTTCTAATCATCAACTATGAACGTTGCGAAAAGGATTCATGATTACGCCGGGAAACACCGGCAGTGACGACAAGCGCGGCCCAGGTGCGTTCCAAAAGTCCGAGATCTCCAACTCGACCGGCAGAGTGCGACAGGTCGACAGGTCTTTGCTCCGAACCACTCTCCGCTCCCTCGGCTCAATCTGGTACACTGCTCCCTTCGCCGAACGCGGGACGTTGCCCGTCTGGCAAGACCGTGAGCTCGCGCTCCGCGTGGCCTGTCTCTTGGCGGTTACCCTGGAGGACTCTTCCGTGCGCTGGTCGAATGCCCTGATCCCGACGCTCAAGGAAACCCCGGCCGACGCCGTGGCTCCCAGCCATATCCTCTTGCTCCGGGCGGGGATGATCCGCCAGCTCGGCGCGGGGGCGTACACCTACTTGCCGCTGGGGCTGAGGGTTCTGCACAAGACCGCCCAGATCGTGCGCGAGGAGATGGACGCTGCCGGGGCCGTCGAGCTGCTCATGCCCGCGCTTCAGCCCATCGAGATCTGGAAGGAGTCGGGACGGTTCGAGACCTTCGGCGACCTGCTCATGAAGCTGACCACCAGCGGCGGACACCAGATGTGCCTGGGCCCGACCCATGAAGAGGTCATCACCGACCTGGTCCGCGGCCTGCTGAACTCGTACAAGCAGCTTCCGATCACGATGTATCAGATCCAGACCAAGTTTCGCGATGAGCCCCGGCCGCGGTTCGGCATCGTCCGCACCCGCGAGTTCATCATGAAAGACGCCTACAGCTTCGATGCCGACGTCGCCCAGCTCAACACCAGCTACGACGCCATGTACGAGGCCTACTGCCGGATCTACGACCGCTGCGGCCTGCCGTATGTGATCGTCGAGGCCGAGAGCGGACCGATCGGCGGCGACGCGTCGCACGAGTTCATGGTTCCCTGCGCCACCGGCGAAGACCGGGTGATCCAATGTCCGCAATGCGGCTATGCCGCCAACCAGGAGCGGGCGGAGATCGGCGCCCATCACCTTCTGGCGACGAAGCCCGACCTGACCGCCCCGGCCCTCGAAGCCGTTCCCACGCCGGGCAAGCGGACGATCCGTGACGTCTGCCAGTTCCTGGGCGTCGACGAATCGACCTCGGCCAAGCTGCTGGTCTTTCTCGGTGACGGCAAGCCGGTCGCCGTGCTCCTGCGGGGCGACCACGAGGCCAATCTTGCCAAGGTCCGGCGCGCGTTCGGCGTCTCGACCCTGGTCCCGGCCGATCCCGAGACGATCCAGAAGGTCACCGGAGCACCGATGGGCTTCCTGGGGCCGGTGAACATCAAGATCCCGATGATCATCGACCGGGCCATCGCCGCGATGCCCACGGTCGTGGTCGGAGGCAACGCCGTCGACGTCCACTTCAAGAACGTCGTGCCGGGCCGCGATTTTCCGCTCGCGGACCTGCACGACCTGCGGAACGCCGACGCCAGCGACCCATGCCCCCGTTGCGGCGGCATCATGGAAAACCGCGCGGGGCTGGAGATTGGCCACGTCTTCAAGCTGGGCACCAAGTACTCCAAGGCCATGGGCGCGACGTATCTTGATGAGAAAGGGACCGAGATCCCGATCATCATGGGGTGCTACGGCATCGGTATCAACCGGATCATGGCGGCGGCTATCGAGGCCGGCCACGACGGCAACGGGATCGTCTGGCCCTTGGCCATCGCGCCCTACCAGGTCATTCTGGTCCCGCTCCAGCCGCATAGCACCGCAGTGATGGAGGCCACGACCGCGATCGAAAAGGCGCTTGAGGCCGCGGGCGTCGATGTGCTCACGGACGATCGCGATCTGCGGCCCGGGGTGAAGTTCAAGGATGTGGACCTGATCGGCATTCCACTCCGCGTGGTGATCGGCGAGCGCGGGCTCAAGGACGGATCGATCGAGGTCAAGTGGCGCGGCGAGACCACGGCCCGGAACATACCGCTGGCCTCGGCCGCCGAGGGAATCCTGGCCGAGCTGTCCCAGGCGAAGGCGAAGCACGAGGCCCACTGCCGGCAGCGGATCGCCGAGCGGGCGGCAAAGAAAGCGTCATGAGCGCGAGCGATCCCCTGCCCCGACTGCCTTATGTCTTGCTCATCGCCCTGTCAATCGTCTCGTTCGGCGGACCGTTCGTGATGGTCGGCGTGATCCGAGCGGGCGGGTCACCCGGCTGGCCCCCCGACCGGCCCATCGAGTGGTTGACCGCCGGCGTGATCCTGACGCTCTTCCTGGTCCTCTTCGTCGCCTGCGTCACCCTCAGCGCCTGGTTCCGGCCCGGCACGAAATTGGCATCGCGTGGGGATCGCAAAAAGGATCATTGCCGTTCATCGTCGCGACCCGGCCAATTTGGAGAATAGCCGAAGCGACGCCGGCACCACGCCCTGCCAGCCGGTCCAAAAGTGCCCCGCTGAAATCATTGCCCAGACTACCCATTTTACGTTGGATAGTAGCATGTCTCGTCAGATCCGCCGAAAAATACCGTACACTATGATGGAGCAATCCAGCGCGAGCCTTTGGTGATTCGGAGACGGCCATGATCCCTTGCCAGCCCCGAGGTGGGGTCGCGCCACGGCCCCAGCCGCCGTCGATTCGTGATCGCCCCGCAGGCCGCGTCCAAAACCGGCGTGAGAACGCTGTCTAAATAAGTCTACGAAAAACTTGGACAATGTCACACTATGTCACACTCCGGCGCGTTGAAAAGCACGCAGCGCCTTTCGGCATGACCGAGGTGATCATCAAACAACGAGGGGAAACATGTCACCTTCGTGCTGGCCTGATCGGAGTCGGTGTGTTCACGGCCCGCTCTTCAACGCACCTGGGGCGGGTGGATGGGCATCGAGTGGACGTGCTCGGCGTGATAGATCGTGGTCAGCTCGTCGAAGGCCGCCTTGAGGGTCGGGCCTTCGAGTCGCCCGTGGTTCCGGAGCAGTTCGCGGTCGATGAGTCCCCGCAGGTAGAGGATGCGCCAGCGCCACGACTTCCGGACGCGGGGCGGCAGCTTCCGGTCCGCTTGCTCCAGCAGTGCGAAAGCGCGGTCGGCTGTGGTGCCGATCCGGTTGCGCAGGTGGTTCTCCTCGAGCAGGTCGATGGCTTGCGCGACGTCAGCGGCCACGTCGGGCGCGTACTCGAAGGCGGCATATTCCCGCACCGTCTCGACGGCCGGCCGGGCCGGGCTCCAGAAGAGCTGGGCGCAGATGGCCTTGTTGAGGTCCTCGTAGATCCCCTCGGAGTAAGGAAAGCCGCCCGAGAGCTTGCGGGCCGTCTGGTCCCACAGCCTCTGGAGGCGGCGCGGCAGGGGGTTGGCGCCGTAGCCACCCCAGGGGCTCTGCCCCCACATGCTGATCTCGGGGAAGCTCAGAAGTGGTAGTCCGCCCGGCACGCCCTGGTCCAGCGGATAGCGCGGGAAGTCCTCGTGCGCGTCGGCCAGGATAAAGTCGGCCCAGGTCCGGTCGGCTGCCAGCGCCCGGGCAAGCGCGGGCCACTCGCCATCGGGCGGCGTGTCGAACGTCCAGGTGGAGAGGATGATCCGCGTCCTAGGGCTGCGCTCGCGTGTCAGGAGGGCCAGGTCGCGGCAGAGTTTCGGGAACCCGCGCGCGCCCCAGGGCCAGCACGCCTTGCAGCCGCAGCCGCCCTCGTCGTAGGGCCACAGGCCGACAAGGTCCAGACCCGGATCGGCAAATTCGTCGAGGAGGCGCTTCCAGTTCGCCAGGAGCAGTGCATGAGCTTCCGGGCGATCGGGACAGAGGTTCACGCCGAAGTTGCCGTGCCGCCCCAGCGCGTCGGGCACGGGCGTGCACCGAATCGCGGCGGGCGTGGTCCGGAAGCCGCCGTTGGCCGTCTCGACCAGGCCAACCCGCATCCCGGCCGCCCGGGCCGCCCGGAGCACGCGCTTCAGGTGGGTGATTGCGCTCCGGGCGGTCGGATCGTCGAAGCTGTCGAACTGCCAGTGCGGGAAGCAGACGATCAGGGCGTTGGTCCCCCACAGGGCGAGATCTTCCACGTAGCGCTCGACGTCGCCGGCCGGGGCTGCCTCGTAATAATTGTTGAAGTGCGTGGCGAAGTAGATGCCGCGCATCGTGCCGAACGGCGTGGAAACCCCGCGCCAGGTGCCCGGCGTGAAACGGCCGCGGTCGTAGCGCGACATCCGGAGCAGCTTGCCCAGCCCATAGAGCAGACCGCGCTCGCTGCCCGCCGCGACGACCACGCCACCCGCGCGATCAGCAATCCGGAAAGACTCGGGGCGGAGCGTGCCGTCAATCGCCAGCTCCACGACATACGGCGCATCGCCGAGCGTAAGGACCCGGGTCTCGCACCGTTCCGCGACCTGCCGCGC
>JBMFUH010000186.1:0-9517 GCA_049966735.1 Isosphaeraceae bacterium | reverse complement strand
GGAAAAAGGAACCGACCAATGCTAAGCTCGCAAGCACAGACCGGTGGTGAGAAACCAAATCGCGAATCCCTGGTGACTGGCGGGACCGCTGCAAGAAGGGCCCTGGTGAAAAGATTGTTATGGGCCGCGCTGGTCGTCGCGGTAGTCTTGGTCCATGTTGTGATTGTGCTGGTAAGGTCTCGCGACCCAAGAGTGACCGGGTACGCGAGGCGTCCAGTCGGCCCCGTTCTGGGACGCCAGCACGCCGCCCGGGGAGTGGATCTCGCCGGGGAGTGGACTTTGCTCAACGAGGCCAACGTCCAGAAGGACTTGGGGCTCACCGAGGACCAGGTCTCCCGTCTCAGGTCCGCGTTTGAGAAGAACGGCCTCCGGTCCGCGGCACGATTTCGGAAGTGGCTCGCTGGGAACGTCCCCCCCGACTTTCACACGAAGGATCCGAAAGGCTCAGTGACCCTTCAGAAGATCCACGAAGATGAGAGACACGACCAAGACAGCGCCGCGCGCGCAGTCCTCTCTACCGAGCAGTATCGTCGCCTTCAGCAGATCACGTTTCAGTCCAAAGGGTTGCTATCGCATGTTACCGACCCCCACATTTCGTCGCAAATGGGCCTAACCACCGACCAAAGGACCCAAATTGCGGCCCTTCTTAAGGCGAAGGCGGCCAAGGAAGCCGAAATTCGAAGTGCGCGTCAGGACTCCCTGAAGAGGGCGCGGGCGAAAGATGGATCGAAGGGCCCTCCCAAGCGTCCGACCCAGGCCGATCGGGAGGCGCTGCGAAAATTCGTCGATCAGCTAAGCAACCTGGAGCAAGAGGCTCTCCGATCGGTGGAGAGCCTGCTCACGCAAGATCAAAAGCTGACCTACTCGTCGATGACCGGGCCCCGTTTCGACTTCTCGGAGTGACTGCCGACCCTGCCGAGGATCTCCATCGTGACGCTGAGACAAGGCCAAAGCTCCGATCGGAACAGGATGCGCGAAACAACGTCCGGAATTGACTTGAGCGATTGGTATGCCGAGACGCGTGACGTAGTAGCGGACTCCAAGGGAAGGTCACCAGGTATATCCCCCCTGCCCCGCAGGCGAACGGAGGTTGACTGGTTTGTCACTTCCCGTGTCGCCGTCCTGGTCGCATTGCTTGTCTCCGCGCAAGCGTCCGCCGCCGACTCGGAAAGCATCGTCGAAGACTTCGCGGGGAACGATTTCAATACAACGCTCTTTCGCGCCTTAACGAACCAGTCGGGCGGAAGATGGGACCTGAGCGGGCCGGGGCTGAGGGCGATTTTGCCCCCAGGCGCCAGAGGCCGGCCGCCGCTCAAGATGGCCGGCCGGTTTCACCTGGAGGGTGATTTTCGCGTCGCGGCCGACTACGCCATCAAGAGGCTGCCTCACCCCGAGAAGGGCTCGTACCGCAACAACGTGGAGATCTATCTCTCCAACCCCAATGGCTTCGCCAGCGTCTTCCGCACGGCCGAGGCTGCCGACGCCCTGGGGTTCCATGTGCACAATCCGGAAAAGATCGGCAAGAACGACATCTACCATCGTCTAAAATCATCCGTGAAGTCTGGCCGGCTCGAGGTCCGCCGAATTGGCGAGACCCTGTATTTCTCGGCCACGAACGAGGCGAGCAAGACGATCGAACTCGGCTCGGCCCCGTTTGACGACCTGGCGATCACAGAGGTGGCGTTTCAGGCGATCGCCTATGAGAGCACAGACGGGCTCGACGTCCGGTTCGACCGCCTGGAGGTCGAGGCCGATCACATCGTCCGGCTCTTTGATTCGACCGCGAGCACCGGGTTTTCCTGGGTCTGGTTCGCGGCGGTTCCTATCATCGCGGTTGTCTGCGGTTACGGTCTTCTGCGCTGGCGGAAATCCGCACCACTCACGCCATCGCGGGGACCAATCCGCGGATTCACTCTAATCGAGCTTCTGGTCGTCATCAGCATTTTGGCGCTGCTGATCGCCTTGTTGATGCCGGCGGTGCAGGGCGCGCGTGAGGCTGCCCGGCGCATGGCCTGCGCGAATAACCTCAAGCAAATCGGCCTGGCGCTGGCGAGCTATCAGGCGACGCATTGGGTCTATCCGTTCGGTGTCGGCGGCGGCGGACCACCCACATACATCCCGCGATGGTCGATCCACTCCCAGATCCTGCCCGAACTGGAACAGAATGCGCTCTTCAATTCCTTGAATTTCAGCGGCGTCCCCTGGACTTTTCAGCCCCAGTACAGTCCGTCGAACACCACTTTCTTGTTCGTGAGCATCACCGGCTTCCTCTGTCCGTCGGACAGCGACCAGATCGGTGATTTGGTCGGGCACAATAGCTACCGCGGCAGCGCCGGGACGCTCCCCTACAACCTGAAGAACGACTCGCCCGACCTGACCGGTCGGAACACGGGTGTTTTTTGGTATCAAAGCTCGGTCGGGACGAATGCAATCCGCGATGGGACCTCGGCAACCGCGATGGCCAGCGAGCGCTGCCTGGGCGTGCCGGCGCATCCAGATGTTCGCGCCGACTTTTACGTGACCGCTCCCACGATCGCGGCCTGTTCGCACGCGAGCCCGACCCAGGCGTCTCGCTACGTCAATTCCGTGGAATGGTCGGGAGGGCGGTGGGGCGACGGCTGTATGTTTTACACGCGCTATCACAGCATCTTCACGCCCAACCAGCCGAGCTGCAATTTCGGCTCAGACGACTATGACGGCCAGGTGATCGCCACGGCCACCAGCCGGCATCCCGGCGGCGTGAACCTGCTGCTCGCTGATGGCTCCGTCCGGTTCGTGAAAAACACCATCGATCTGAGAATCTGGCAGGCCCTGGCGACGATCGCCGGGGGGGAGATCACGGGGGCGGAGCAGTATTGAGCTCAGTGTTCAGTGTTCAGTGTTCAGTGTTCAGTGTTCAGTGTTCAGTGTTCAGTACGCAGTACGCAACTCGAAACATCGAGCACCGAGCACCAAACACCGGAAACCCAACGCTGAACACCGAGCACCAAACACCGGAAACCCAACGCTGAGCACCGAGCACCAAACACCGGAAACCCAACGCTGAACACTGAAAACTGAACACTGAACGCTGAACACTGAACGCCGAGCACCAAACACCGCAATCCGAACGCTGAACACCGAGCACCAAACACCGCAATCCGAACGCTGAACACTGAAAACTGAACACTGAACACCGAGCACCAAACACCGGAAACCCAACGCTGAACACTGAACACTGAACACTGAAAACTGACCACAATCCCGGTCGAACGAGGCATCATGTGAAGTTTCGATTGTCCTGCAAGGCGGTTGTCGCCGGCATGATGATTGTCCACGCCGTTCTGCTCGTCGTTGGCGCGCGGCGGCATTTCGTGGTGCTGGACGAGGTCGGCCACATTCCGGCGGGGATTTGCCACTGGCAAACCGGCGATTTCAGCCTCTATCGGGTCAATCCGCCGCTGGCGCGCATGCTGGCAACGTTGCCCGTTCTGCTGACGAGGCCGATCACATCCTATGCTCATCTCAGTCCCCGTCCCAGCGTTCGGGCCGACTGGACCGTCGGACGCGACTTCGCCGAGCTGAACGCCCCGCGCTACCTGGACCTGGTTTTCCTGGCGCGCCTGCCCGGCATCCTCTGGTCGCTGCTGGGAGGCTGGATCATTTTCCTCTGGGGCCGCGATCTTTACGGAGGCTGGGCCGGTTGCCTGGGCGCGGGGCTCTGGCTCTTTGATCCCACCATCTTGGCCTTCGCGCAGGTCGTCGTGCCCGACGTTCCGTCCGCGGCCGCCGGCCTCTTGGCCACGTATGTCTTCTGGCGCTATCTCCGAAGCGGGTCGTGGCGGCTGGCCTGCTGGTCCGGGCTGCTGCTGGGAATTGCCCAGCTCACGAAGTTCACCATGGTCGTGCTCTACGCCGTCTGGCCCGCGATCGCACTTGCGCATCATCTCGGCCGGAGAGGAAGCCGCGGCAAGACGCCGCCGAATGATGGCCCACGTGACGCCGCCGGCCGCTGGCGGCCGTTCCTCCAGGCCCTGGCCATCGTCTTGATTAGCCTGGACGTGATCAACCTGGGATACTTTGGCACCGACACATGCTGGAAACTCGGGGATTTCACATTTGTTAGCCGGGCTCTCTCGGGAACTTCGGGACCCTTTGGCAACCGCTTCCAGGGCAGTTGGCTGGGGAACCTCATTGTCCCGGTACCGGCTGACTATGTTCAGGGAATCGATGTGCAGCGCAGAGATTTCGAGAGCGGGTTTCCGTCTTACCTGGCGGGCGAGTGGCGCAACGGCGGGTGGTGGTACTACTTCGTCTACGCCCTTGCTGTGAAGGAGCCCGTCGGAACGCTGGCGCTGGTGCTCTGGGGATTGACCTTGACCCTTACGGGTCATCGCGCTTCGGCGCGATGGCCGGACGAGATGGCCCTCTGGCTGCCGGCCGCGGTGGTGCTGGTGCTCGTCAGCTCCCAGACCGGCTTCAACCACCATATGCGCTATGTCCTGCCGATCTTTCCGTTCGTCTTCGTCGCCACCGGCAAGCTGGCCTGCTTCGTTCGATCGGATTGCCCCTGGAAACGGCTCGCGGTGCTGGCTTTGCTGGGGTCGGCTGTCTTCAGCAGCCTGCGGGTTTATCCGCACAGCATGTCTTACTTTAACGAGCTGGCGGGCGGCCCGGAGAACGGGCACAACCACCTGGTCGACAGCAACATCGACTGGGGCCAGGACCTGCTCGATCTGCGGGACTGGTATCACCGGCATCCCGAGGCCCGGCCGTTCGGGTTGGCGTTTTACCACTTCGTGGACCCGCGGCTGATCGGCATTGATTACCGGCTGCCGCCACTGGGGCCGGCCGTGGAATCGGACCCGGGCGTGGTTTCCGAACCCCCTGACCAACTCGGCCCCCAGCCGGGTTATTTCGCGATCAGCGTTAACTTCCTGCGCGGGGGCGAGCTTCTCGCTCCGAACGGTCGGGGCGGTTGGACGGCGATCGGCCGCCACGATGCGTTCACGTATTTCCGCCGCTTCCGGCCGATTGCCCGCGCCGGCTACACCATGTACATCTACCACATCATGCCCGACCAGGCGAACCACGTGCGGCGGGAACTGGGCTTGCCTCCACTCCGCGCGACCGCAAAGCCGCCGTAGGGTCCCGCTGTGCGGACCGATCCCCCGCCGAGGCCCACGGCCCGCGGAGCGGACCCTACAGGTGCGATGCAAGAGGCGAAGGAATCCGTGGCCAAGTGCTTAATGAGCCCCGGTCCAGTCGCCGATGAGTCGGAACACATCCTGGTAGGTCACGAACAGGAAGAGACAGAGGATCAGCAAGATGCCGGTGTACATCGCCGGAACGAGGGCGGAATCGGGCAACGGTTTGCCGCGAATCTTCTCGGCGGCCAGGAACGCCATCTGCCCGCCGTCCAGCGGGGGAATCGGTAGGAAGTTGATCACCGCGAGATTGATGCTGATCAAGCCCAGGAAGTAGATCAAGGTGGTCAGGCCGTTGGAGGCCGCGTGATAGGCGATGTTCACGATGCCCACGGGCCCGGCCATGCTCTTGGGTCCGACCCGCCTCTGGAAGAGGCTGCGGATCATGGCGTAAATGCTCTGGATGTTCTCGATCGTGTCGTTCAAACCGCGCTGCATGGAAGCCAAGACGCCCTGCGGCGGAATCTTCCGCTCCAGGGGAATGAACACAAGTCCGCGCCTGGGAAAAGGCCAGGACTTATCGATCTCGGGAGTGATGGCAATCGGGTTCGAGCCATTGTTGACCACAAACGAGACCGGCCCGATTGACCGGAACTGAAGGGCGTAGAAGAGGCTGATCCAGTTCTGGGTTGACTCGTCGAGCTTGATCAAGTCCTCGGCCTTGCCGGGCTGGGCGGCTTTGTCATCCTTCGCGGCCTTGTCCTGTTTCTTCGCCGCGCCGGGCTTGGCACGGGGCGGCAGGCCAACCGAGGTGATCACCTCGCCCGGCTTGAGGCCGGCCCGGGCCGCCGGCGAATCGGGCCGGATCGCCTGGATCCGGGGGCGAATGGGATAGCAGAGGCCCAGTCCGGGAACGTCCAAGGGCTCCTGAGGACCGACCAGTTCCATCCAGGGGGGCGTGTCATCGGGAGATGCCGTCAGCGTGACCGAAACGGGCCCCTGCGAAGTCTGGCGCTCGACCTCGAAGGTCATGGGCTTGCCCGCATTCTTGAAGCATTCGCTGGGCAAGCGCATCGGGTCGAAATCATCCCGGCCATTCACCTTGGTGATCCGGTCGCCGACTCGGAAGCCGGCCCTCTCGGCGGGCGAGTCGGCCTGGATGCTGCTGATTGGCTCACCGGTGAGGCGGAAGCCGAAATCGACGAAATGGGCCGGCGGAAGGGTCAACTCATATGTTCTTGACGCGGGACCGTCCGGATCTTCCTTGTGCTCGAAGACGTAAACCAAGGGCTGGTCCGCCTGGCGAGCGAGCAGGGCCGTGTATTCCTCGATCGTGTGGAGCGGTGTCGGCTTCTCCCCGACGGGCCCTGCCGCGACCAGCGTCTCGACGCTCTTGAGTTCCAGGTTCGTGAATTCGGGCGGGATGGCAGGCGGAGACTCCATGCCGGCCGGAAGCTGGATCAGCGGCACATCGAGGCTCTTGGGCTGGAGAATCCCGATCGTGGGGAAATCCATTCCCGGTTCGCGCCGGGGTTGGATGTCCATCTCGACCAGTTCGTTCCGTCCCGGACGCTTCACCCCGAAATGGAGAACCTGTCCTTGGCCGCTCAGGCTGACCTTGACTTTCATGCCGTTCCAGCTTATGTCGTTCTTACCATCGATACTCACGATCTCATCGCCAACCTTCATACCGGCGACATAGGCGGGCGAGCCGGCGACCGTTCCCCCCACTCGCGCGGGCATCTCGATCATCCCGCGGCCGTAGGCGATGGCGAAACAGCCCAGGCCCAAAAGCACGTTCATGATCACGCCGGCGGCGATGATCGCCATCCGCGCCCCCACCGACTTGTTCGAGAACGACCGGGGGTCAGTCGACTTGTTCGCTTCCTCATCGAGCCCCTCGCCGAGCATCTTCACGAAACCGCCCAGGGGAATGGCCGCGATCACGTATTCCGTCTCGCCCCGGGTCATCCCCAAGAGCGTGGGGCCAAAGCCGATCGAGAACTTCTCGACCTTCACGCCGTTCCACTTGGCCACCAGAAAATGCCCCAGCTCGTGGATGAAGATGACGAATCCCAGGCCGAAAACGACCTTGAGGATGTTGCCGACTGTGCTCAGGGTTTCCAACGCTGCACCTCCAACCGAGCCCAGGCGTCGACCTTCCACAACTGGCCGAGCGTGGGATGAGGATCGAACGAATGATGATCGAGCGCGGCGCGACAGGCTCGGGCAATGTCCAGAAAGCCGATCTCGCCGCCGAGAAATCGTGATACCGCTGCCTCGTTGGCCGCGTTCAGGGCCGCTCCCGCCGTGCCTCCCCGCTTCATGACTTCAAAACCCAGGTCCAGGCAAGGGAACGTCTCGCGGTCGGGGGGCTCGAACCGGAGAGTCGCGGACCGGGTCAGGTCGAACCGAGAGCCAGGGCAACACAGCCGATGCGGATACGTGAGCGCGTACTGGATTGGCAGCCGCATGTCCGGCGGCGAAAGCTGAGCGATCACACTACCGTCGACGAACTCCACCATCGAGTGGACAATACTCTCGGGGTGAATGACAACCTCAATCTGCTCGGGCTCAAGCTGGAACAGCCATCGGGCCTCGATGACCTCGAGGGCCTTGTTCATGAGCGTGGCCGAGTCAATCGTGATCTTCGGGCCCATCTGCCAGGTGGGATGCCGCAGCGCCAGCTCGGGAGTGACCTCGTGCAGCTCGCGCCGGTTCTTGCCGCGAAACGGTCCTCCGGAGGACGTGAGGATCACCCGACGCACGTCCTTGTGCTCGCCGGCGTGGAGGGCCTGAAAGATGGCCGAGTGCTCGCTGTCGACCGGAAGGAGTTGCGCGCCGCGACGGCAGGCCAGGTCCATCACCAGCGGACCTGCCACGACCAGCGTTTCCTTGTTGGCCAGGGCCACAGTCTTGCCCGCCTCGAGCGCCGCCCAGGTTCCCTCCAGCCCTGCCGCGCCCACGATCGCGCTCAACACCCGGTCGGTCGCCGGGTCCTGAACCATTCGCACGATGCCTTCCGTGCCGGTCAGGACCTCGAGATCGCAGCCGGCAAGCTCGCCACGAACCAGCTTGGCACAGTCGGGATCGGTCACGGCGACGAACCGGGGCCGGAAGCTTCTGGCCTGCTCGACCAGGACCGACCCGCTCCGATGCCCGCTCAGGCCCCACGCCGCCAGTCGCCTGCCGCCGTCGTGTTGCATCACATTGAGCGCGCTCTTGCCGATCGAGCCGGTCGAGCCCAGGATCACGACACGCGTGGGCGAATCTCCAGGTTGCATGCGCGCTAGGAACTCCCTCAACTCGCCCCGCGGATGCAAGGCGGCACGGGGGCGGGTCTTGCAGGATCCCGCCCCGTCCCCATTCTGCCCGAAACGACCCGGTAAGCACCACCGAAGCTCAATAGCACTATAGATATTCGGCGGTGAACCGACAAGGACGGCTCGGATCTCGGGCCACCGTGGAGCATCTGGGCAGATCGGAATTCAATCCGCCGTCCACCGCCGGGGCGGGGTAGCCTCGAACTTGCCGGCGGGGGGGCTGAAGCGGACGCCGGTCTGCCAGAGCATCTCCGGCTGGTGCTTGGCCAGGAGGTACTTCATCACGACCTCGTCCGAGGGGGGCATGCCGGGGTCCTGGAAGACAACGCAGAGCTGACAGATAGGACGGCGGGTCGCGACCTCCCAGACCTCGATCAGGGCGTGCGGCCTGCGCGCGATCCGGTAATATTTGTCGCCGTTTTTCACCGTGATCATGTCGAAGTGGCAGAACTCGTGAAATTCCTTGGGCTCGACGACGCCGCGGACCAGCTCGGCGGCGACCAGCTCCGGAACGCCTTCCTGATACGTGGCCGCGTCGATGGCGACCGGTTCGTCGGAGGTGGGCTGAGGCGTGCTCTTCCCCTCGATCACCCGGAAGAGCTCGGTCTCGACCAGCCGGGCATAACCCGCCCGCAGCGCGGGGCTGGAGATCACGAGCTGAGGAAACGACGAGGCCACGCGCACGACCTCGACGGCGAAGGCGCTGGCGGCTCGCTGGAGCTTCTCCATCCAGTAGCGGACCATGCGTGCCCGGTCGGCCTGGGAGTAGCGGAAGTGCTGGGGACCGACATCGGGAATCCTCAACTCGACTTCGCTTCCCGTCCGCTCGAGCGTCCGGATCACGGAATCATAGGTGGCGTCGCCCTGGGCGAATCGCTCGGAGACCTCGGCGTGCCGGGCGCTCTTGACCCGGACGATGCGATGCGAGGGGCGCGCGAGGAACACGACCTCGCGTGCCAGGGCGTCGACCGGGCTCCTCTGGTCCTCGACCTCGATCTCCCATCGGAGGTAGCCCGTTCTGATCATGGTCGCGCCGGCTCCCGGATGGCGGCATCATCTTCCACGACT
>JBMFUH010000185.1:0-9523 GCA_049966735.1 Isosphaeraceae bacterium | reverse complement strand
GGAATTCGTCGAGCGTCATTGAGCGACCGTGGTCGGCCGGACCGATACGGAGGCCCGTGGTGACAGTGGCCATGCGCGTCTTATCCTTTCGATCGAGCGGCCTGGAAATCGCGCCGCACCTCTATTATACCGCCGGCTTGGCGGCGCGGAGCAGCCCGCGATCATGCCACAGGGCGTCAGCGCGGACCCCATCGCGATTCCCGAGCCGGCGATCTGGGCTGTGTTCGCAGTCCTCATCGGCCTCGGATTCGCCGGCAGGAAGCTCGCCTTTCGCAGCCGGTCTTGAACCCAGCCAGTACAGGGCGGGAACTTGTTTCACTGGTCCTCCGCGCCGGGGTCGGCCGCACCATCGTCCTCGTCGTCCTCGACGTCAACCCACAGCTCGGCCACGGTCGTGGCGAAGCCGGGTAAGACGAGGCTGACGATGGTTTGCTCGTCGCGGAAGACCGCCTCGGCCCAGGTGTCGCCCTGGCGGGTCAGAACCGTGACCTTCCGCTCCAGCGGATCGACGATCCAGTACTCATCCAGGCCGAAGGCCAGGTATTCTTCGCGCTTGGTGACGTAATCGCGCTCAATACTGCCCCGCGAGACGACCTCGGCGGCCAGTGACGGTTGCCGCCTGCCGCGCCAGTCTTTCGGGGTGCCGCGGAGGACCACACCCAGGTCGGGGTTGCGACCCGAGTTCAATCCGGGGAGAACGAACTGGAACTCGCCGCCGCCGCCGTAGGCCAAGACCCTGCCGGGGTTGAGGAAGTGGTATCGGGCAACCGCATTGTAGAGATTGGTCACGACTTGGCGATGCGGATCATTCGCAACCTGGTTCACTTCGAGCACTCCCCGCGCCAGTTCGTAGCGGTATCCTTCCACGACGTCGGCGTCGAGGAATTCGTCGAGCGTCATTGAGCGACCGTGGTCGGCCGGACCGATACGGAGGCCTGTGGTGACGGTAGCCATGCGCGTCCTGTCCTTTCGATCGAGCGGCCTGAAAATCGCGCCGCGCTTCGATTATACCGCCGGCTTGGCGTCGCAGGGTAACACGCCATCATGTTTCCAACGGTGTCTCGGTGGTTTCCGTTTCGGGCTCCTCCTCGCTGCCCGTCGGCGGGAACAGGGAACGGACCGGGCAGCGAAAGCCGGGGATCACGTCCTCGCCCGAAAGCTCGTCGTCCTCTTGCAACCGTGTCACCGAACCGTTGCCGCGGCGGACGAAGACCGTCCGATTCTCGGGATGGATCACCCAGATGAGCGGCACTCCGGCCTTCTGATAGTCGTCGACCTTCACCTCGACCTGGTACACCAGATCGTTGGGAGAGACGACCTCGACCGCCAGGTCGGGAGCGATCCGGACGTGGCCTTTGGGCAACTGGCCGTCCTTGAGGCGACCTGCTCGGATGAACGAGACATCGGGCCGGCGGACCAATTTGGGCGCATGCGGAAAGCACTGGTAGCCGTTATCGGCGGGCCAGACCCAGCCGAGGCCGTGTTCGTCGCAGAAGAGATCGAGGCGTGAGTGCAAGCGCCCGCCGATCCAGCTCGACTCCGCTCCCATGTTCCGCTCCACGAGTTGACCGTCGACCAGTTCGTAGTTCTTGCCCTCCGGCATGGCGAGCAAGTCCTCGGGAGTGTAGCTGGTCTTGTTCTCGGTCGCGACTGCCACGCTCATCGCTAGCCTCCGGATGAATCTCGAGGAAATCAGGCCCTGTACGTCATTTTATCGTCGGTCTGGCTCGCTGGCGAGGCGGCGTCAAGCCCGTGCTCGCGAGACGCCGGATACTCAGTGTCGGGATATTCAGTGTCCGTCCTTGTTTCACTCCAGAAATCTTTCCGACGCCAACTCCATTCCGGTTCTCTCTCACCTCGAAAGCCGTCCCGACACCGATTTCATTTCCGAAAAATGATCTGACACCTGTTCCATTCCCACCCCGAAAGCCGTCCCGACACCGATTTCATTTCCGAAAAATGATCTGACACCGATTCCATTCCGTCGTGACACGTCACGGATAGATCAGGGAAACGATGGAAACGACCAAGCCGACTCCGAGCCAGTAGAGGGCGACGAGTCGTCCCAGCCGATCGATCCAGCTTGGCTCGGGCTTCCACCTCCTCTCGAGGACAAGGAGCAGCCAGACTGCCAGAACGGCGGCCGCCAGGGGGAGCGGGTGAACGGCGCGCAGGGCCGCGGTCGCCACGATGTTGCGCGAACGGGTGAAACTCAGGTAGGGCTGGTCCCAACCATAAAGCAGACTCAAGAGCGACGCGGCCGAGACCGCCACGCAGGCCGCCTGTCCCGGCGGTGTGAACCGGCGCCGACGAGTTCGCGGCGGCGTCAGAGTGCCCAGGGCCAGCAGCGCCCAGGTGATCGACAGGACCACGAACGAAACGCCGCGCAGCGACACCCACGGGATGTGCTCGTTCCAGATCTCTTGCGCGACCGAATAGCCCAGTCCGAAAGCAAGGGCGAGGACGATGAAATAGAAGAAGGCGGGCCGGACGGCGGGGACGGTTCGCTTGCTCCTGAGCAGACATCCGAGCAGCGAATGACAGTTATTACATATGATCATTTTATCAAATTGCTCATCGGTGAGCAAGAGGGTCTGCCCGCACTCAGGGCAGGGAAACTCGCGGACGATGCCGCCCCGGTCGTTCCAGGGGCTGGAACAGGCGGGGCAGAGGATGCGATCGCCTTCCGGACAGGCGACCATGGGCCCCTCGTAGCCGCAGGACAGGCAGGCCCCCACCTGAGCAGCCGGCGCGGGGTTGTCGGCAACGGGCGGTTCGGCCATCCAGGAGGCGATCAGGTCGTCGATCGCCGCCGCGGGGTCTCGACAGCCACAGGCCGGGCATGCCGCCTCGGCTTCGGCCAGCTCCGCTGCACACGACGGACAGGTAACCTGGACTGGCATGGTTCCTCCTCCATGGAAGAGCGACCATCCTGATCGTACAGATGTCGAAGCCTGCCGGCAAGTGTCTCGCGCGAAAGGCCGGACGTTTCCGCCCACGAAATGGCATCGAGAGCACCAGGGCTGCTCCGCTATCATCGTCTCTCAGACCGCGGGGTCGGTCGATTGAAATGAGGCCCACGAGTCCTCTGATGCGCGAGCACGAGAAGACGTGATCCTCGTGGGACAAGATTGGAATCTGGTCCCACGATTTGAGCTCTCCGGGAGGGGCTCGGCTCCGGCTTGCTCCGCCTTACAAACCTCGATGCGCCGGCAGGAGAAAGGCGTATGATGCTCAAGCTGCCGATCAAGGCGATCCTCTTCGACTTCTACCAGACCATCGTCGAGGTCAAGACCGACGAGACCAAGGACCGGCTCTGGGAGGTTCTTGCGATGTTTCTCGAGTATCGGGGCGCCGACGTCGGCCCCGACGAGTTGCGTGAGGTTTATCATCAGGAAGTGCAAGAGGGCCTGGCGAACAGCCGGGAGCGGTATCCCGAAATCGACGTCACGAGGGTTTTCCGCACGCTGCTGGAACACTTGGGGGTGGGCTCCGCGCCGGCGCTGGCCGGTCCGATCGCCCAGCTCTTCCGCGTCCTCTCGATGGAACGATTCCAGTTGTATCCGGAGTCCCGAGATGTTCTCTGGAAGCTTGCTGAACGGTACGGGCTCGCCCTGGTGTCGGACAGTCAGCGCGTCTACCTCGAGCCGGAACTGAGGAGGACAGGCCTGGGCTGCTACTTCCAGGCGGCCGTCAGCTCGTCGGTCCTGGGATTCCGCAAGCCGGACCCACGCATGTTCGAGAAGGCGCTCGCGCGGCTGAAGCTGGCCAAAGACGAGGTGGTTCACGTGGGAGACTCCTGGGAGCGCGACATGGAGGGCGCACGCGACGCGGGAATCCAGGGAATCTGGCTGTGCCGTCGCGGCGATCGACTGGTGGGGCCTCGCCCCTTGGCGGTTCCGGTGATCGCCGATCTTCGTGAACTCCTTCCCCTGCTCGGTCACGTTGCCGATCGGCTGTGATAAGATGGTTCGCTGTCGGCCGGCGATGGCACGAGGTCTGGCCACGTTCCCCGGTTGGCGACAGCGAAGGAGAAGCAATCATGGCATCGGTGGGAGGGGCGCTGGGCGCAGGGCAAGAGTGGGCTCCGTCGCGAGTGGTCATCGCCGAGGTCTCACCGGAGATTGACAGCGGGAGGTTCCCGGTCAAGCGCACCGTCGGCGAGGAGCTGGTTGTGACCGCCGACATCTTCGCCGACGGCCACGACGTGATCGTGGCGGTTCTCCGTCATCGCGCTCTCGGTGCCGCGCACTGGGACGAAGAGCCGTTGACCTTGCTGAACAACGACCGCTGGACGGGGCGTTTTCTGGTGACGAGCCAGGGCTGGCACGAGTACACGATCGAGGCCTGGGTTGACCGCTATCTCACCTGGCACAAGGAGCTGATCAAGAAGCACGAGGCGGGCCAGCACGACCTGGGGAGCGAGCTGCTGGAAGGGGCCCGGCACGTTCGCGAGGCGGCCGACCGGGCCAGCGGTTTCGATGCCCAGTGGCTCTCCGAGCGGGCCAGGATCCTGGCGGGCAAGGATAGCCAGGAGACGCGGGTCTGGGCGGGCTTGAACAAGGACCTGGTCGATCGGATGGCGCGCTATCCCGACCGCCGGGGCGCTTGCACGTACGATCGGACGCTCCGGCTCATGGCCGAGCGCGAACGGGCGCGGTTTGGCTCGTGGTACGAGATGTTCCCGCGCTCGGCGTCGGCGACGCCCGGCCGGCATGGGACCTTCCGCGATGTCGAGGCCCGGCTGAGTTACGTCGCCGAGATGGGCTTCGACGTGCTCTATCTGCCGCCGATCCACCCGATCGGCCGGGCGTTTCGCAAGGGGCCGAACAACACGCTCTCGCCAGGCCCGAACGATCCCGGCAGCCCGTGGGCCATCGGCGGCCCGGAGGGAGGGCACAAGGCCATTCACCCCGAGCTGGGGACGCTCGACGACTTCGATCAGCTTGTGCGGCAGGCCCGGGAGTTGGACATCGAGATCGCGCTCGATATCGCCTTCCAGTGCTCGCCCGACCACCCCTATGTGCGCGAGCATCCCCAGTGGTTCCGGCACCGGCCGGACGGCACGATCAAGTACGCCGAGAACCCGCCCAAGAAATATCAGGACATCTATCCGCTCGACTTCGAGTGCGACGACTGGCAGGCGCTCTGGGCGGAGCTGCGCGACGTGTTTTTGTTCTGGATCGACCACGGCGTGTCGATCTTCCGGGTGGACAATCCTCATACCAAGCCGTTTCGGTTCTGGGACTGGGTGTTGGGTGAGGTGTGGACCGCTCACCCGGACACGATCTTCCTTTCCGAGGCGTTCACGAGGCCCAAGGTGATGGCCCGGCTGGCCAAGGGAGGCTACAACCAGTCGTACACCTACTTCACCTGGCGAAACACCAAGCAGGAGCTGACCGACTACCTGACCGAGCTGTCGCGCGGCGAGTCGGCCGAGTACATGCGGGGCAATCTCTTCGTCAACACGCCCGACATCCTGCCCGAGTCGCTCCAGATCGGCGGCCGGCCGGCCTTCATGAGCCGGCTGGTGCTGGCGGCGACGCTGGCGGCCAGCTACGGCATCTACGGTCCTCCCTTCGAGCAATGCGTGGGCACGCCGATCCGGCAGGGTTCCGAGGAGTATCTCAACTCCGAGAAGTACCAGATCACGCATTGGGACCTCGACGTCCCCTGGAGCCTGCGCGACTACATCGCCCGGGTCAACGAGATCCGCCGCGAGAATCGCGCGCTCCAGTATAGCCGCAACCTCCGCTTCTTCGAGGTCGATAACGACGCCCTCATCTGCTACGGCAAGTCGACGCCGGACATGACCAACCTGATCGTCGTGATCGTCAACCTGGACCCGGCGCACGCCCACTCGGGCTGGGTGCGGCTGCCGGTCCACGACCTGCACCTGGGATCGGGGCTGGCCGAGTCGTACCAGGTTCACGACCTCTTGAGCGACGAGCGGTTCCTCTGGCACGGCGACACGAACTTCGTGAAACTCGACCCCCAGATCAACCCCGCCCACATCCTGCGGGTTCGGCGGAAGATTCGCACCGAGCAAGACTTTGATTATTTCATGTGATGGTGACTGAAAATGATCATCCTGAGCGACTCGGACCTGCGGCAGATCACTGAAGGCGCCCACGACTCGATTTACGAGAAGCTGGGGGCGCACGTGCTGGACTTGAACGGCTCGTCGGGCACGCACTTCGCCGTCTGGGCGCCCCACGCCCGCGAGGTTTCCGTGATCGGCGACTTCAACGGCTGGAACCCGTGGGTCAACCGGCTCAACCGGCTGGACGGGCCGGGCGTCTGGGCGGGCTTCGTGCCGTCCATTGGCCAGGGAGCGCTTTACAAGTACTCGATCCTCTCGGCCGACGGCAACTCGCGGTTCGACCGGGCCGACCCGTACGCCTTCGCCGCCGAGGCTCCGCCCGGAACGGCATCGAAGGTCTGGGACCCGTCGCTTTACGAGTGGGGCGACGACGACTGGATGGCCGACCGCGCCGCCCGCCAGTCGATCACCGCGCCTGTCACCATTTACGAGGTGCACCTGGGTTCGTGGATGCGGGTTCCCGAGCAGGGAAACCGCCCGTTGTCGTACCGGGAAGCCGCCCCGCGGCTGGCCGACTACGCCGCCGAGATGGGTTTCACGCATGTCGAGTTGATGCCGGTTTTCGAGCATCCGGCCGCCGAGTCGTGGGGCTACCAGGCCGTCAGCCTTTATGCTCCCTCGGCGCGGTTCGGCACGCCCTACGACCTGATGTACCTGGTGGACACGCTGCACCAGAAGGGAATCGGCGTCATCCTCGACTGGGTTCCCGCTCACTTCGCCCCCGACCCGCACGGCCTGGCCGAATTCGACGGCGCTCCCCTTTACGAACCGGCCGACCCGGGGATGCGGACGGTGCCGATCTGGGGCACCTACGCCTACAACTTCGAAAGCCCCCAGGTCGTCAACTTCCTGACCGGCAACGCCCTGTTCTGGCTGGAGAAGTACCATTTCGACGGCATCCGGGTCGACGGCGTGGAGTCGATGATCCGGCTCGACTTCCACCGCCAGGCGGGAACCTGGCAGCCCAACGCCTTCGGCGGCAACGAGAACCTGGCGGCCGTGGCGTTCCTCAAGGGACTCAACCGCGCGGTTCACGAGGCGTTCCCCGGTACGCTCCTCTGCGCCGAGGACGCCACCGCCCGGCCCGACATCACCCGGCCGGTCGAGCACGGCGGCCTCGGCTTCGACTACAAGTGGGACCTGGGCTGGGTTCACGACACGCTTCAGGAGTACTTGACCCTCGAGCCCGAAAAACGCCCGGCGGCCCACTCCAAGCTCGTCTTCCGCATGCACTACGCCCGCAACGAGAACTATCTCTTGCCGCTGTCGCACGACGACTCCAAGCCGGGCGCCAAATCGCTCTTGGCCAGGATGCCGGGCGACGATCCGCGGCGGCGCGCCAACTTGCGATTGCTTTATGGATACATGTTTACACTTCCAGGCAAGAAACTGATGTTCATGGGCGATGAATTCGGCCAGTGGCGAGAATGGGATTACCGCACGAGCCTGGACTGGCACCTGCTGGACGACCCGCGGCATCGCGGACTGAAGCGCTGGGTCCGCGACCTGAACACGCAATACCGCGCTCTGCCCGCGCTCCACGAACTCGATTGCCGGCAAGGGGGCTTCGCCTGGATCGAGGCCGACAACGCCCACGACTGCGTGCTCGTCTTTCTGCGGATGGGCTCGATGGAACACGACCAGGCCGTGGTCGTCTGCAACTTCAGCGGCCAGGTTTACCGCAACTATCGGGTCGGCGTTCCCCGGGGCGGGCGCTGGGAGGAAGTCCTCAACAGCGACGCCACCATCTACGGCGGCAGCGGCCAGGGCAACATGGGAGGGCTCTCCCTCACGCCGATCGGCTGGAACCGCCAGCCCAATTCCCTCGTCCTGCTCCTGCCCCCGTTCTCGATTCTGATTCTCAAGAAAACCAAGAGGTGAAAAGATTTATGAAAGTTAAACAATAGCACTCGGTGATATACAATGCGAACTCGCGCGCGTTCCGCTTGCCCTGGAGCGCTCGCGGGGCTTGACGGGGAAATCTGCGAATGCTTGGATAGGTAGACATCCTGCTCCTGACGTGAGAACCCTCAGATAAAGGTCCCTTGAATGTTTGGCACATGCAAGACTTCGCGAACGCTTTCCGTTGTGGCGCTCTGTACAATCATTCTCTCAACCGCGGCGCGAGCCGAAGCTGAGTTTCGCCCCCCCGCGGTTCCCCTGGTCACCTACAATCCCTTTCTGAGCATCTGGTCGGAAGCGGACCATCTCTACGATGCGACCACCAAGCACTGGACGCGGCACGACCACTCGCTCGTGAGCCTGATCCGGATCGACGGCAAGACCTACCGGCTGATGGGCGCGGAGCCCAACAACCTTCCGCCATTCGTCCAGCAGTCGGTGACCGTGCTGCCGACGCGGAGCATCTATGAATTCGAGGCGGCCGGCGTGCACGTGACCTTGAGCTTCATGCAACCCGCGCTGCCGGACGATCTCGATGTCTACTCCTGGCCGCTCAGCTACATCACCTGGAAGGTTCGCTCGCGCGACGGGGCGAAGCACCAGGTCCAGTTGTACGACAGCGTCAGCTCTCAGCTCGTGGTCAACAAGACCACCGAACCGGTCGAATGGTCGCGGCGAACGGCTGGCGACCTGACCCTCTTGCGCATCGGCACGCGGGCCCAGAACGTTCTCGGCTCGTGCGGCGACGACCATCGGATCAACTGGGGATACGCCTACGCCGCCGCGCCCAGCGCGCTGTCTCGTTCAGCGCTGGGATCCCATGAGGTTCTCGAAGACACGTTCACGAAGACGGGTGCTCTGGCCGGGGCAGTCGACACGCGCATGCCTCGCGCGGCGCAGGACGCTCAGCCGGTGCTGGCCTTCGCCTTCGAGCTGGGCGGCGTCGCGGCGGAAGCCGTGGAACGGCAGGTGATCGTCGCCTACGATGAGATCTTCGCGATCAAGTACTACGGCAAGCGGCTGCTGCCGTACTGGGCGCGGAATGGAGTCAAGATCGCCGATCTGCTGCGAACGGCATCGCACGACTATCCGAAACTGCTGACGAGGTGCGAGGCCTTCGACAAGGAGCTGATGGCCGATCTCACGAAGGTCGGCGGCGAGAAGTACGCCAAGATCACGGCTCTATCTTATCGCCAGTGCGTCGCCGCCAACGGCTTGGCGGCAGACGCGAACAAGCAGCCGCTCTTCTTCACCAAGGAAAACACCAGCAACGGCGACATCGCCACGGTCGACGTCTTCTTCCCGATGGGCCCGATCTGGATCGTGCTCAGCCCGTCGCTGGCGAAGGCCTCAATGGTTCACGTGCTCATGTATTCGGCATCGCCGCACTGGAAGTTTCCCAACGCGCCGCACGACCTGGGGACGTATCCGTTCGTCACCGGCCGGGACGACGGCGGCGAGGGGATGCCGGTGGAGGAGAGCGGCAACATGCTGATCCTCTGCGACGCCATCGCCCAC
>JBMFUH010000184.1:8529-9527 GCA_049966735.1 Isosphaeraceae bacterium | reverse complement strand
TGGTGCTGTACA
Organism: Isosphaeraceae bacterium; assembly: GCA_049966735.1. Taxonomy (GTDB): domain Bacteria; phylum Planctomycetota; class Planctomycetia; order Isosphaerales; family Isosphaeraceae; genus Aquisphaera. The sequence continues at coordinate 9,515 of JBMFUH010000184.1, read as the reverse complement.
ACATCCCCGGGCGCACCGGACGGAACCTGGAGCCGGAGACGGTCGAACGCCTGGCCAAGATTGCTCGGATCGTGGCCATCAAGGAGGCCGCCGGCTCGCTTGATCAGGTCAGTGAACTGATGCTCCGGACAGACCTTACTGTCCTTTCGGGAGACGACAGCCTGACTCTGCCGATCTTGGCCGTGGGCGGAGAGGGAGTCGTCTCGGTCGTCGCCAACCTGGTGCCGCGAGACGTGACTGCACTGATCCGAGCCTTCCAGGAGGGCCGGCTCGCGGAGGCCCAAGAGCGGCACGCCCGGCTCTTCCCACTGTGCAGAGACCTGCTCGGCCTGGCACCCAATCCCACCGCGGTCAAGGCGGCCATGGCTCTCTTGGGACGCGGCAGCGACGAGCTGCGGCTGCCCCTTTGTCCGCTGGACGAGACGCTCCTGGCAAAGCTTAGACATGCACTATTTTGCTATGACCTCTTGACTGATGGTTCCCAATAACGTTATGACAGATTTGTCAGGGAAGAACTGACAACGATGTGTTTGCAACGCAGACATCGCTGATCATTGAGCCCTGAGTCAACCAACCTAATGTATCAGTTCACCGTTCATTTTGCGGTGTGCGTTTCAGCGTCGGTTCAGGATCTTCGGGGTGGGTGGAACCTGAATCGGTCGGAACCTGAATCAGTCGCGAGATTGATTCCTGGTCGTGTGGGTTGTGCCGACGCTGTTTCCTTCTATCCGTGCTTGTGTGCTCACGCCATGTGATCTGAGAATATCATTTTGGCGCGATTGAGGCTACCTCGCTGGAGGTGAGTGGCGCTGGCTGCTTGGGGCAATGGTTCCGCCTCGTGTTTGTTCTCCGTTGGGGCAGGGTGACGTCAGCCCTCCCCGTCATTCCGGGTGGTAATCTGAATGATTTCTAATGAACTTTCCGAAGGGAAGTCTCCCATGGCGCGCAAAGAGTTGAAACGTTCGACGGAAGGCAACGGTCACGTG
>JBMFUH010000184.1:0-8519 GCA_049966735.1 Isosphaeraceae bacterium | reverse complement strand
AAACCTTGCCCGAGGTTTCCGAGCAAGCAATCCGTGAGCTTGCCCAGGTTTTCAAGCTCCTCAGTGACGAGACCAGGCTGCGCATTCTCTTCTACCTGGCTCTCTCCGAGAATCGCGAACTCCATGTGACCGATCTCTGCCAGCGGCTGGGCCAGAGCCAGCCCGCGGTGAGCCACCATCTCGCTCTGCTCCGCGTTTCCGGACTCATCGAGTCCAGGCGGGAGGGCAAGCACAACTTTTACAGCGTGCGGACCGACCACTTCGGCGAGCTGCTCCTGAGCCTGTTCCAGGCCGCCGGCGAGGTTCCACGGAACAAGAAGTATCGTTTTCACGATTTCATCCTCGCTTACAACGGGGCCTGATCGACATCAATCACGGACCAGCAATCACTCACGTTCGTGCTCCGTGCCGCCAGTCTGGGCGGAGGCAAGCTTCATGTCGAGATCGCTCTTCGCGGCGTTCCCGACCTGAAGCCCGGGCGGCTTGAGCAAAACGCCGCGTGGGGGTTGGCTGGCAGCCCACTTGATTGCCACGTCTCCGCGCTCAGGATGAGAGGAACACCAGGCAAAGCCGGGTGGTTCGCCTTGACCCTTGAACCGCTTCCAGGCAGAATGCCGCCGTGAGCGTGCCGGATTGGCGGCGGGAGGAGCGTCTCTCCTTCCCCGCGGCCCGGTCCTTCTTGTCTTTCCTTCATGCAGTGATCCTCGGCGGATCCGGGGAATCCCCGTCTTGTAACTGGGTAGGTTACGTTTACGTTCCCCACGGGGCGACACCGCGGGCCGCGACCACCAGCGGTTGAAAAGGAGTTTACCGATGGTCATTTCCTCTCGTGCGATTCTGGCGATGGGTCTTGGTACGGTGGGGCTTGGCCTTCTGATCGGTCCATCCCTCGCCCAGCAGCAACAGGACAGTGGGGTTCGCCGGACGGCCAGCACCACCTCCGCGGCGCCGGGGGCGCCGGTTCCCCCCGTGATCGGCACCATCGACCTGGATGCCGTGTTCAAGAACTACGAGAAGGTTAAGGTCTCCAGTGAGGAGTTCAGGGCCGCCGCGATCGCCCGCAAGGCCGACCTCCAGAAGATTGAGCAAGAGGCCCAGCAGGAAGCGGAGATCCTGGCCAAGCTGACCCCCGGCACCGAGGACTTCAAGAAACATGAGAACAAGGTCACCGAGCTCAAGGCCAAGTTCGAGGCCGGACGAGAGCAGGCCGAACGCGATTTCGCCGGCCGCGAGGCCGAGGCCATGGCGACCTTGTACAAGGAAGTCCAGGCCATGGCGGCACGGGTCGCCCAGTGGCGCAAGATGACCTACGTCGTCAAGGTCTCCAACCAGCCGATCACGGGCAGCAACCCCAACTCGGTCATGGCCGCGATGGCCAACACGATGGTCTACGCCGACCCCCGCAACGATATCACCAACGACGTGGTCTACAACCTGAACCGGATCTACAAGGCCACCGGAGGTGGCTCCGCCAAGCGGGCGGCTGCCGCCACAGCGCCCGCCGGCGGGTCGACAGGCTCCCGCGGGAACTGAAAAAACGCCTCTTCAGTGTTCGGTGTTCGGTGTCATGTGCGGTCTTGCTGAAAACTGAATGCTGAATACTGAAAACTGAAGAGACAACGGCGGCGCCCGGAAGCGACCTCCTCAGATCAGACCAAGGAAAGGTCGGAGAATGCTCACCACCAAGCGGTCGCAGCGCACGCTCGCCCGCGCCACGCAAGTCCGCGGAGTTGGATTCTTTCACGGGGCCAATGTCAATGCAACGTTTCAGCCGGCCCCGCCCGATAGCGGGATCGTGTTCGTTCGATCCGACCTGCCAGGAAATCCCGTTGTTCCCGCGCTCGTGGGATACGTGACTCCCTCGCCGCGCCGGACGACCATCCAGCATGGCCCGGCCCAGGTCGAGATGATCGAGCATGTGCTGGCCGCGCTGGCCGGATCTCGCATCGACAACTGCCGGATCGAGATCGACGCCGGCGAATGCCCCGGCTGCGACGGCTCCAGCCAGCCCTTCATCGACGCCTTCGATCAGGCCGGGATCATCGACCAGGATCGTCCGCGGAAAGCCATGGTGGTCGAGCGCTCGTTCACCGTTCGGGAAGGAGACGCCATCCTGGCTGCCCACCCCAGTTCGGGAGACGAGCTCACGCTGTCGTATCACCTTGACTATGGCGCCGGCTCGCCGATCGGCAATCAGAGCTTCTTGCTCGACATCACCCCGGCCGACTTCCGCCGCGAACTGGCCGGTAGCCGCACCTTCTTGCTGGAAACCGAGGCCCGCGCGCTCCAGGCGGCGGGAATCGGCACTCGGACCACTGCCGCCGACGTCTTGATCTTCGGCGAGGACGGCGTCGTGGGCAACACGCTCCGCTTCCCCGACGAGTGCGTCCGCCACAAGATTCTCGACATGGTCGGCGACCTGGCGCTCTTGGGAATGGATCTGCACGGCTTCGTGGTGGCGCATCGGTCGGGCCACCATACCAACGCCGCGCTCGTGCGCAAGCTGCTCCAGAGCCTGGAGCGCGAGCACAGCGCGCGGGCTCCCGCCCTGCCCTTGCGCGAGGACGGCACGGTTGATATTCAAGGGATCATGGAGGTCATTCCTCATCGTTATCCCCTGATCCTGATCGACCGCGTGCTCGAGGTGCAGACCGGCAAGTCGCTGGTTGCGATCAAGAACGTGAGCGCCAATGAACCATTCTTCCAGGGCCACTGGCCGGGACGGCCCATCATGCCGGGCGTCTTGATCATCGAGGCCATGGCCCAGGCCGGCGGCGTGCTCGTCGCCGCGACGGTCGAGCGCTGCGGGCGAGTGGCCATGCTGGCCTCGGTGGACGATGTCAAGCTGAGAAGGCCCGTGATTCCGGGCGACCAGCTTCGCCTGGAGATCAAAGCGGAGCGAATCAAGCAAAACTCGGCCTCGGTCTCCGGCGTTGCCCGGGTGGGTGACGCCGTGGCCGCCGCAGCCAAGATCCGGTTCATCATGATCGACTCCCCTCTCGCCGCTTAGAGCGGTTTCCCCTTGCGTGGCACACGGCCGTCGAGGCAGGCGACCTCGATCCTACCTTCTCCCACTGGGAGAAGGTGTCCCGGGGGGGCGGATGAGGGTGGGAGCGGCCCTGGTTTGCTGTCGGCCCTCATCCGGCCGTTCCGGCCACCTTCTCCCCGAGGGAGAAGGAGGAGAGAATCCGCCCGGTCGGCAACTCAAAAGAAAACCGCTTAGTGAGGTCTTCGCCGCTTGGATCCACGAGCCAGCCGCAATGAGTGCAAGGAATGCGACGAGGGCCTATTTCCGTTATCGGACCCTGGCTCCCGAGGACCATGTCAGATGGCCACGATCATTGCGGACACCGCGTGCATTGACCCCCACGCCGACATCGCCGACGATGTGGAGATCGGCCCGTATTGCGTCATCGGCCCCGACGTCACCATCGGCCGAGGCTGCCGGCTGATCGCCCACGTTTGCCTGCGAGGCCACACGACACTGGGCGAGAACAATGTCGTGCATCCCTTCGCCGTCCTGGGGGGGGAGCCGCAAGACATTTCCTACAAGGGCCAGCCCACCCGACTCGAGATCGGAGACAACAACGTCTTCCGCGAAGGCGTGACCATCCATCGTGGCAGCGAGAAGGAAGTGGGGCTGACGAAAGTCGGCTCCAACTGCTACCTCATGGCCAACGTCCATGTGGGCCACGACTGCGTGCTGGGCGACCGGATCCTCGTGGCGAACAACTCCATGTTCTCCGGCCACATCCACGTCCACTCGTTCGCCACCATTTCCGGCGGGGTGGGACTGCACCAGTTCGTCTCCGTCGGCTCTCATTGCTACATCGGCGGGCTGTCGCGCATCGTCCACGACGCACCTCCCTACATGCTGGTCGAGGGCAACCCCTCCAAGGTCCGGTGCATCAATGTGGTGGGCCTGAAGCGAAACAACTTGAGCGCCGAGGCGATCGCGTCGCTCCATGAGGCCCACCGCTTGATCTTCCGCGCCCGGATGACCATCAGTCACGCCACCGAGATCCTCGAGTCCCACGGCCACCTCTGCCCGGAAGTCCGCAAGCTGCTTGATTTTCTCGAGAACCAGCAGCAGGGCAAGCACGGACGGAGCCGCGAACGAGGGAGGAGCTGAAAGATGAAACGTCTGCGCGTCGGCGTTGTCGGTGTCGGCCACCTGGGCCAGCACCATGCCCGGATCCTGGCCTCGCTGCCCGATGTCGAGCTGGTGGCCGTGGCCGATTCCCGACCGGAACAGGCCCAAACGATCGCCGATCGGTTCGGCACCCGCTCCGTCAACGACTACCGCCAGCTTCTGGTTCATGTGGACGCCGTGTCGATCGCCGTACCGACCTTCCTGCATCGCGAGGTCGCCGGAGCGTTCCTGTCCAGAGGCATTCCCACGCTGGTGGAGAAACCCCTGGCCAGCTCGCTCGCCCAGGCGGAACAACTTGTCTCGCTGGCCCATTCCAGCGGGGCCTTGCTTCAGGTGGGGCACATCGAGCGGTTCAACCCCGCCCTCTCCGCGCTTCAGCATGCGCCGATCCGCCCCAAGTACATCCATGCCGAGCGGCTGTCGACCTACACCTTCCGCTCGACCGACATCGGCGTCGTGCTCGACCTGATGATCCACGATATCGACCTCGTGCTATCGATGGTCGCCGCGCCGGTCCGTGCGGTGGCCGCCGTGGGAGTTTGCCTTTTCGGCGACCATGAAGACGTCGCCAACGCCCGGATCGAGTTCGAGGACGGCACCGTCACCAACCTCACGGCCAGCCGCGCCAGCTACGCCGCGCTGCGGAAGATGCGGATCTGGGGCTCCGAGGGCTACGCCTCGCTCGATTTCGCCGCCCGAGCGGCCACGCTCGTCCAGCCCTCCGAGGAATTCCTCCGCGGCCAGGTTGACATGGACGGTGTCGACATCAGCCAGCCGGCCGCCGTGAAGGAGCACCTCTTCGGCAAGGTTCTGCGGGTCGACACGGTGCAGCCCCAGGGCGCCGAGCCCCTGGCGCTGGAGCTGGCCGAATTCGTCCAGTCGATCCGGGGTCAAGCGCGACCCAGGGTGAGCGGCGACGACGCCCTCCGCGCCATCCGGGTGGCCGACCAGGTCATCCGCGCCCTCGGCGCTCACCGCTGGGAAGGCGACCCAACGCACCCGCCGATGACCTCGGCCGGCCCCGTCGACACCGGCTCCGTCCTCCGCGGTCCCCACGCCTGGCGGCTCAAGAACCTGCGGCAAAGCCCCAGGCATTGAGGAAGGTCTCGCAAGTCGCTTCGGGCGGATCGGGCGCGGGTACCGCACGGGAGGCGTCAATCGCCGATGAACTCGCCAGGGCTTGCAGCCGACTCGTGTGGAAATCGAGAGAGTCCTTGCCGGTTTCAGTCTTCGAGTGTCCCAACATCAGATGGAGGCACCCATACCTGCTTGGAGTAGAGATCGATGTGTGCAACCTCGGGCAGGTAGGGCAGAAGTCGGCTTTCCGCTTCCCTGAAAGGAGCGAGAGGATCGGTGTTTCCAATGAGCTCGTAAGCGCTCGCCAGTTGGTGCGCGGCCACTGGCCAGCCGAGGCGGTCCCGTCCCGTCAGGAAGGCTATCACGCCCCCGTCCCGGCGCACCAACTGGCGAGCGCTTACAAAAACCCTTGGACGGATACCCGGCATTTCTTCAATACCTGCAATCCGGTAGAGTCAGGAACTTTCCACCTCTGCGATTCACTCGGCCACTCGCACCCACGTTCCCCTCATGTCCGTCTTTCTAAAAGAACCTCGACGCGTGAATCCTGGGCAGCCTGGGTGTGAAAACGGCCCCGTCGGGCAACGCGTCGCGGATGCCGCCGCGGAGGGCGTCCATCAGGTCTTCCTCGGGATGGCCGTCGGCCGGGAAATCGATCCACTGGCCCCGCTGGCGCTCTTTGCGGTAATTCTCAAACGCGCTTTTCAGCCGCTCGCAGCGGGGATGGATCAAGAGGTTGCCGGCGTCCAGAAGCAACTCGATCGTGTCCAACCCGTCCAGCACCAGGTGCTGCGGCCAGCGCGCCACGATCCGCGCGCCGAAGACACGCTCGTACTCGCCGTACGCGGCCGGACCCAGCGACGACCGCGCCGCCGCCGCCGGGTCAAGACGCACCAGGTCGATCCGGCCGTGACAGGGCAGTTGCCGCGCCAGCTCCTTGATGGCCAGCGCGTTGCCGTGGCTCACCACATCCATGGCGTAATAGTCGGCGAAGATCGTGACCAGCGGGCGATTGGACGCTTGATCGGCACGAACCTGGAAATACACCGCCGCAGTATGCCGCGAGGTGCCGGCGTCGATGGCGCAGCGGACCGGATGGCCCGGGTGATACTCGGCCGCGGCCGAGACGTGCCGGGCCGGGTCGAAGCTGGTGAACCAGACCCCTTCGGTCAGCTCCAGGAACTCGGCGTAGATCTCCTGCCGGCCCAGCCGCGTCTTTTCATACAAGCTCACGATCTGGGCCAGAAACTCCGGCGGCAGGTGGGCCTGGTTGGCGTAGGTGGTGTCGGTGGTGCGAACGGTGGTCGGCTCGGCGAGGATGCGCTTGAGGACCGCCACGCGGCGGGGTGTGGTGGTGATGAGGGCCTGCGGGTTGGGCCCGGCCCGCAAGGCCAGCATCGCCAGGTCCCAGGTGGCCTGGGCCCGCTTCCAGCACGCCAACTCATCGGCCCAGAGGGTGTCGAGATTCAGCCCGCGGGCACGCTCGGGTTCTTCGCCGCTCAAGCAGACCGCCCGGGCGCCGTTGGGCCAAGCGACGCGGCGCTTCGAAGGCTCGAACCGGGGCCGGCACCAGGAGGGCGCGACGGCGAGCAGCCCGGATGGGCCCTCGACCATCACGTCGCGGATGTCGGCTTCGGTCGGGGCGATCAGGCTGCCCAGCCGCATCGTCCCGTCCTGAACCCGGCTCTGAATCCAGCAGGCGCCGGCCCGGGTCTTGCCCGCTCCGCGGCCGGCAACGTATCCCCAGACCCGCCAGTCGCCCTCGGGCGGCCTTTGGCTGGCGCGGGCCCGAGGATGAAGGCCGCACTGGCCGGGCGGCAGGCCGCACGGGCACGACTGGGCGTACCAGTCCCAGGGCGTCGGGCCGCTTGGCTCGCCCGTGCCCGTCTTGATGCGCGCCTTAGCCAGCGTGATCCGTCTGTTGATTCCGCTCATCGAGCAGCTCCTCGATTTCCAGCATCCGGTGTTCCAGGTTCGAGAACTTCGCCACGGCCATCTGGTCGGCCAGGATGGCGCGCCAGGCCCTGAGCTGAACCGACTCCGACTGGGCCTTTTGGGCGAGCTGGGCGATGCCTTCGGCCGCCTTGATCGCCAGACCGGACAGCCGGCCGATGGCCTGATCGAGGGCTCGGCGGCGAAGTTCGTCGACCTCGCGGCGGACCCTGGCGCTGCTGGCCCAGCGAAACGCCGTGCGCCGGGCCACCTGGTTCTGCTCCGCCCATTCGGCGACCGACTCGCCCCGCGCGATCACCGGGATGAGCTGGTTTTTCAATTGCTTGCGACGATCCTCTTGCTCTTGCATGGCACATCCTTGCACGCTCTGGAGACTTCCAGCGCGTGTCCAACTGGTTCGACGGACAGTTCTCCGCCCGAGCTCGGGCGACCGTCACCCGAGCGCGGCGGAGACAAGATTCGAGGGCAGTGATTTCAGCCTGAGATAGTGAACATGAGGGGGGCTGAATCGTGGCACTTTTCGGGGGGGGAGTGCCACGAGCTTACTTGGTCGTCCAGGCCGCCGGCACGCCGTTCTGATCTACATGCGTAGAATGGACTTAGAAAGTCTGGCATCGGGCCGGCAGGCTGATTCGCCCGGGTAAAATTGTGGCACTAGATGGCACTTTTTCGACGAAATTCCAGCAGCCGTTCACTGGTGTACAATGGCCGGATGCGAGCCGCGGCGGTTCCGGGCTCGTCGCGGACTTCCGGGACGCTCATCGATCGAGCCGCAACCACGAGCCGGCATCCTCATTCACCGCGGGCGCGGTTTGGCATTCCATCTAATAACACTGTGCGCCCCGTTTGGGGGACCTGGCGCGAGAATTTTGGATGGGCCAGCCGATATCCATGCAGGATCGAGACTTACGGCAGAAAAATTTCTCCGGATTGCGCATTTTTCCGCATTTTCGGCGCGCAACGCGGGGCGTGAATGCAGTGTCCAACCAAGTCGGGGACAAGGGCGACGATGCCTTAGGTCCGACGTTCCCGTCCGACCAGGTCGGGCAAGAATGTCCGTCCTACAGCGGAAGGGCGCCGGACTGCCTCCCCATGGTTCTTGTCCATCGTGTCCATAGTGTCCACCGTGACCGACAACTTTTTCTCTAGAGCGCGCTTTGTGGGGCTTGCTTGAGTCCCGCTCTGATTTCTCTCACGCGCGTAACTTGAATGTCCTATGACCACTATGGACAAAGTTGACACAGACGACCAAAGACACACTAACTCACCCAAGCTGGTGAGTGATAGCAACCATTTACGCTCCGGCAACCCCGACGAGTGGCTGGCCCCCAACGCC
>JBMFUH010000183.1:0-9541 GCA_049966735.1 Isosphaeraceae bacterium | reverse complement strand
CCCGATTACTTGTAGTCCCGATGACCTGGCGCAGGAAGTCCTGGGCAAGATGGCGTGCCACCATGTGGGCGAGTTACCCGTGGTCGACAAAGGAGAGGTGATCGGTCTGGTCTCCATGGCCGACCTGATCCAAGCATTGTATGACCAGGCCGAAGCCGAGAACGAACATCTGGCGGCTTATCTTTACGGGCCGGGTTAAGAAACTATCCGAGAACGCCGTTTCGGCGTCCCGATTCCCTGGAAAAACAAGGGGTTACGACCGTTCTCGGATAGTTTCTAAGACGCGACACGCGGAACATGCAACCCAAACCGCCCTGGAGGCTGATGCACGGCGAGAATCGAATTCCGGCAGGGTTCAGTTGGGGAACTGTCGCTCACGGCGCGTGGCTCGAACCTTCGGCCGAAGGGCGCGCCGGAAGGTTTTAGTGTTTGTATGTTCACATCATGGTCCTTCCTGGCTAGCTCGCGATAGTGAACAATCGGCGATCGTTGATGTGGCACTTTTGCCCGAGGAGTGCCTCGTCGGGTTCTCGATGCCGATGGGTGGATGCACAAAAACTTCAAGTCATGATCCTGAAACGACTTTCGGCGCGTGATCGGCAGGCGGAAGGTTGATCCCAACATCCCCGAAAGTGGCGCCAAGTGCCATTTTGTGGCGTGGAGCGGACTGGCTCAAGCGGCGGGGCGATCAGATTCTTGCAGCTCGGCGTCCGCTGGGACACACTCGAGAGGTCCGGGGCTCGTGGTCAGACGCGAGCCAGTACCTCTTCCCATCAGCCGACTCGCGAGATTGATCGATGAAAATGACCTGGAGAAACGTGCTCGATCGGTGCTGGCTCGCCGCGACAATTCTCACCTTCCTGGCGCCCGTGCCCCTAGCCGCCGGAGAGCGGCCCAGCGTCCTGTTCATCGCCATTGACGATCAGAATGACTGGGTCGGCTGTTTGAAGGGTCATCCCCAGGCCGTCACTCCGAACCTCGACCGCCTCGCCCGGCAGGGAGTGCTCTTCACCAACGCACATTGCCAGGCCCCGCTCTGCAACCCCTCCCGGACAAGCCTGCTTTTCGGACTGCGTCCCTCCACGACCGGGGTGTACGCACTTCAGCCAGGCCCAAGGTCCTCGCTTGTCCTAAAACAGCGGGTCAGCCTGCCACAGCATTTCGCCGCACACGGATACGCGACATTCACCTCGGGCAAGATCTTTCATGACGGCTCGCTGACTCCGGCCCAGCGTTCCCGCGAGTTCCAGCACTGGGGCTCGCCCGGTCCTTTGACCTTGCCGCCGAAGAAACTGGTGCACACGCCCGACGACATCAAGCTCATGGACTGGGGCGTTTACCCGAAGCGGGACGAGGATCAAGCGGACTGGAAGATCGCCGAGTCGGCCATCGCCCACTTGAAATCGGCCCCCAGCGATCGGCCCTTCTTCATCGCGGCGGGATTTCGATTGCCGCACGTCCCCTGTTTCGCGACCCGGAAGTGGTTCGACCTCTATCTCGAAGCCAGCCTCCAGATGCCCCTGGTGAAGGACGACGACCGCGACGACGTCCCTGTCTTCTCCTGGTTCCTCCACTGGAACCTCCCCGAGCCGCGGCTCTCGTGGCTGCGCAAGGCCGGCGAGTGGCGCCCGTTGGTACGGGCCTACCTGGCCAGCACGAGCTTCATGGACAGCCAGGTCGGCCGCGTGCTCGACGCCCTTCAGGCCACCGGCCGCGGCGGGGAAACGATCGTCGTCCTCTGGTCGGATCACGGCTGGCACCTGGGCGAGAAGGGGATCAGCGGCAAGAACTCGCTCTGGGAGCGATCGACGCGCGTCCCCTTGATCTTCGCGGGCCCAGACATCGTCGGCGGTGCGACGTGCTCCCGGCCGGCCGAGCTGCTGGACATCTACCCCACGCTGATCGATCTCTGCCACCTTGCCACCCAGCGCGGGCTGGAAGGGCACAGCCTCGTCCCCCAGCTCAAGGACGCGACCGCCCCCCGGCCCTGGCCGGCCATCACGACGCACAATCGCGGCAACCACTCGGTGCGCACGGAACGCTGGCGGTACATCCGCTACGCCGACGGCACCGAGGAACTGTACGACCACGAAACCGACCCGAACGAGTGGACCAACCGGGCGGGCGATCCCTCGCTGACCGAGATTACACGTGACCTCGCCCGCTGGCTGCCGCGCCACGAGGCGCCTCCCGTCCCTGGTAGCGCCTCACGGTTTCTGGAGCGGAAAGACGGTCTCTGGTACTGGGAAGGCCAGCCGATCGTGCCGGGGAGCTGATCGCGTGGACGATTTCACAAAATACGAGCTGATGAAAGCAGCCGGATCTTCCCCGGAGAACCTGTACAGGGAGGCGGCCAGGAGTGGAGTCGATCCGATCACCCGGATTCGCCTGATCCGGATCGTCCGCTCTCCATGATCATGGTTTCTTCTTGGCCGGATCGGCCTTGGGGGCGGCCGCAGCCGAGGGGCCTTTCGGCTTCTCTTGCGGTTTTGCGTCCTTGGGCTTCTCTTTTGGTTTCGCGGGCTTCGCCAGCTCCTTGGGAGCAGCCGATTTGGCCGGAGTTGGCGAAGCGGGCTGAGCCGTTGGCGCGGCGGGCAGCGTCGGTTTCCGCGGTTGGTCGAGCGCCGAAGGGGGCTTGAAGGGCGCGGGCACTGGCTTCTTCGGCAGCCCGGGGACGGGCTTGCCGATCTTCTCCAGGTAGTAAACGATGATGGGCCGGTACGGCAGTTCGGGCATCAGCTTCAAGGCATGGGTGAAGTGCTCGGCCGCCTGCTCCGGGACACCCGACTCGAGCAGGCAGAGGCCCAGCTCATACTCGAGCGCTGCCTGGCGATTGACGAGTCCGGGGATGGTCAGATCTCGATTGGTCGCAGTGACCGCGTCTCCCAGGAGGAGGGCTCGACAGTCCGTGAGGGCGCGGACGCTGCGATCCGAACGCAAACTGCGCACGGCCCGATCTTTCCAGAGGGTCGCCGCGGAGTCGTAATTGCCCAGGAGCATGTAAACCTGTCCCTGCCGGATCCAGGTACTACCGGGGTCGGCGGTGGTGTTGGGATCCTCGTTCAGACTCCCGGAGAGCTGCTCGATGGCCCGGTCGGGCCATCCGGTATTGCAGTAAAGCTCCACGAGCTGCGGCTTGACGACGATCGGGGCCATGTTGCCGCGGTCGGCTTCCTCGAGGTCCACGATCGCGATGCCGATGGCACCCTGGCTGCGAGCGTACGCGGCCCTCTCGATCGGGCCGGCTTGACGTTCGGTCTGGAGATCCAGCAGCTTGTCCTCGATCTGCTTGACCCGCTCGTTCAGGTCGTCGAGCTGCTTGGTGTACTGCTCGCGCACCTCGGGAGTGAAGTCTCCCTCCTCGGACTGGTCGAGCGCGGCGGCGAGCCGGTCTCGCCCCAGGTCGATATAGCCGGCCTGCATGAAAAGCTGGAACATTTCCAGGTTGAGCGATGCCAGCTCGCGGCGGCCCTCGATGGTGCGGGGTGGAGGAGTGGTCTGGATCGCATAGTTCAAGGCGGTGACGCGCTGTTTGAACCGCGTGCCCAGGAGATCGATGTTCGGCGTCAGCGTGTTGACCCTGGGCTGGTTTTCCGGGGTCGGGGGAATGCCGGCCAAAAGCCCGGCCTCATGGGTCATGAGAATGCGGTACGCCAGGTTGAGCAGGCGGTAGGCGTCGGGATCGTCGGGGTTGGCCGCGAGTGCGGTACGGGCCTCGCGGATTGCCAGCAGACAACGGGCCGGATCGGGATTGGCGGGCTGGTTCTCGTCAAAGGTCGTTCCCTGCAACCAGCGCAAGGCCGCGCCATTGTGAGGTTGAGATCGGCCGAGGTAGCGGTTCTGATAGATGGAATCGATCCAGTTGGTCGGCGTGGGAGGACGATCAGCCGCGGGAACCGGCTGCGACACCTTGTACGCGCGCAGTTCGGGGTCGAGGCGATAGTTCTTGAAGGTGGTCAGGTCGGGCTCGGCTGCATCGGCCCGGCCGAACAGCACGGCCCGGCCATCGTCGTAAAACGGTATCCAGTTCGGGCTTTGCGAGAGCCGCTTGTAGGTCTCGGGGGAGCTGTCCAGGTCGATCATGACGGAGGTGATGTCCCAACGGTCGAGCAGTTCCTTCCAGACGGGCTCATCATCGTCGCGCAGGGCAGTCCTGATCTTGCGATGTTCCTCCAGCAGGTCGCGGGAGAAGAGGTGGTCCCGGCCGTCATAAAACGTCCGCCGCGCGGGGAAAGCCCTCCAGATGAGCGCATCGCCCTGGGAGGCCGAGGTGTTCAGGACGTTGCCTTTGATGTCGACGGCGCGGGCGAGGTAATCCGCGGCCTCGAAGGCGAAGTCGCCCCGTTCGAAGCCGAAGCCGAACCGGGGCTGGCCGGGCACGACCCGCCAGCCGGTGATGATGTTGGCGACGAAGAAGAAGATGGCGGCGAGCGTGACCAGCCGCCCGCCGACCGACCAGGAGGTCCAGCCCTTGCCCAGCCGTCCTGCCGTGCCGAACCGATCGTGATACCATTCCTGGCCGTTGAGCGTCATGACCGCCGCGAACACGACGGCGTACTCCTCGCGGTAGCCCATGAACATGCCCCAGATCGCGGCGAAGAGCGCGAAGGGGAGAAACCGGCTCCAGGTGAATCGGCGGGAATTGAACAGGAACGAGGTCAGGCCCAGCCCGACCATGAGCAGATAAAACACGGTGAGCCAGTACCAGTCCACGCGATAGAGCTTCTGGATCTGCTTGCCGAAGAAGGAGAACTCCCCTGGCCTGATCAGCTCGGTTTCCGGGCCGAAGAGTTGCACGATCGGCGAGATCGCGGCGGCGAAAACGCGGTAGGTGGAGGGATTCGCCAGACAGGCCGCGCTGCAAATCGCCAGGACGATGAAGCCGGTGGCCGCGGGGGCCTGAGGTCTGCCGGGTGCACCCGAGGTCGCCCCGGCCAGCGAATCGGCCGGCTGAACGTCCTGCGCTGCCTCTCCGGGAACCACGGCAAGCTGCCCGTCGAGCGCCCGGCCGATCGTCGCCACCGCCAGCAGCAAGAGGCCAACGAAGAAGGACTGATCCACGTTGACCCAGAGCAGAAACAGGGGGATCAGACCGTAAAGCGCCCGCCCAGAACCGCGGTCGTAGGCGCGAAAGAGGAGCAAGAGTTCACCGGCGAGAAAGAGCAGGCCGATGTTGCCGGGACTGACCATCCCGGGCAGGGCGATGCCCCCCGTCAAGACGCCAAACGGACCTCCAATGGGGATGATGATCGCCCCCAGGGCCAGCGACACACAGATGGCCGACCACCAGAGCCCCGGTCCAGGGTGACGGATGTTGACGAGCATCCAGGCTGTCAGCAGCCGCGCCAGCGCGGCCAAAGCGATGAGCGAGCCGATGCCGATCTGCTCCGCCGAGCTCGGATTGTTGCCCGGGACGTTGTCCGTCACCAGCTTGTAGATCGCGGCGTGACTCCACTGAAACAGCCAGGGGATGTTGATCCAGCGGGCGCCCGTCTCGGTGTACGAGAAGGAATCGGCGAGCACCGGGGCGCCCTGTTGCGCGATCAACTGACCGGTCTTCAGGTGGGTCCAGATCACGGGGTTCTTGCTGTCGACCCGCACCGCCGAGGCGACGAACGCCAAGAGCAGCGCCGCCAGCATGACGTAGACGTCGTAGTAGGCGTTCCACTCCGAGACCCGTTCGGCCGTCCAGGGTTCCGGCGCGGGCTCCGCCTCCTCGCCGACGACCGTGTCCGACCTCAGTTCGTCGGCTGTCTTCTCCGCAACGGCGGGCGATGGCGGTTCATCATTCGGAACAGTCTGTGGAAGATCAGGTTGAGTCATCAGGATCAGTCGCTATGCGTCGATGAAGAATGGGGCGCGCGGCAGCATCGGCCTGGCACGTGGTCGAGCGAGAAAACGAAACTTTATGCTAGGTCCGGTCAACCTATCGGGTCAAGAGGTCTGACAGTCGCCCGAGCTCTGGTTCCGGAGTATTCGGTCGCCCGACCGCGGCCTTGGGAGCCTTTTCCCAAGGCAAGGCGCCGAAACAAGCCCGAGCCGGTTCGGGGCGGAAGAGCGGACCGCGTTCAGCCCCAGCGCATCCGCTCACCCTCCCGGGGGTCCCGGCTCGGCTCTTTTCATCTCTGGGACGTTTGATCCCAGCAGTGCGGCGGAGAAGCGGGTTACAGGGGGGCGGACATGAGCCAGACCCGTGCCAAATGATCCTCGCCCCGCGCTTCGCCACGTCTCAACGGGTCCTACGTCCGCCTAACCCGGATTATTCTAGCAGGCGCCAACGAAGAGCCCTCGATTTGAATCCTTTTGCGGTAACCGTGCTGGCTGGCGGCTCGTTTGGCTTGTTTCTACACTTCAGGGGTGAGAAACTCACGCATCGAGCCGGAGAGCGACTCAGAACGCTTGGCTCGCCGTTTGGCCCGCTTGGCAGAGGCCCGCGAAGCGGAAGGGGAACGCCGTGCAGCCAGCGGACCGTCCTTGTTTCCATGGGGGTCTTGGTACGACCACACCATAATGACAAGAGACGGTTTCTGGTTTGAGGGCGATTTCCTCAAGCAGGGCTGACTGGAAACCCTTACCAGACAACAAGTCCAGTCGCAAGACTTCAAAAGCTGTCAGTGGCGTTGGGGGATACGTGGCCTCCACCGAGACAAGAACCCCCTTTGAAAAAAATCAACGAACCGACAGGGGGCCAAGAACGCGGGGTTCCTGGGCAAAAGTCCCAGCTTTCGAGCTGTGCGCCGACTCGTTGAAAAAATTATATGGCCAACCCATTTCACCGTGGCCAATAAAGGCGTCTCATTTGGTATCCTGGGGAGGTACAAAGGCCCGAGTCGAGTCTTCGGAAATGCCGCTTGTCGTTCTTCGGCCAATTCGGCCTGTCGATTCATGAATGGTTTCCTCTCTGAAAACGATTGGATTCGTCCGGCACTCCATCGACAAGCGGCTGCGGAGCTGGCTAGAATTGGCCAGTCATCCGACCTGGTAGGGACTGGCCAGTAGGTTCTTGAAGCGCGAAAATTGCAGGTTGGGGTTCGGCATGGAGGCCGTCCCCACCAATCACATCCGACCGGTCAAGACGCCCGAGGAGGACCACATGGGACCCGCCGAGATCGTCGCCAGCCTCAAGGAGCTCGTCGCCGAAAAAGGACCGCGGATCCGCACCGAGGAGATTGTCGAGTGGATCGATCGGCTCGGCGGCTTTGAAAGCCGGCCGGAGCTCGTTCAGTACGCCAAGAAGATGAAGGCGCGGCAGTATGCCCGGATGCTCGAGTTTGAAGATGAAGAGTCGGGCATGAAAATCAAGCGCTTGTGGAGCTTCTACGACGCTCATCAAGGTCGACGGTTCTACGTGGATCTCCTCGAGATGCCCGAGGAAGAGCGCAGCAGGTTGATCCGCCAGTATGCTCGCTTTCTCAAGCAGCTTCGCGCCGTGCGCAAGGCGATGACCGACTACTGTGCGGGCCAGCGGTTCTTCGACTTCTACCCCGCCGACAAGCCGGCGGAAGAGCAAGCTGAGACAGCCGCCTCTCCGGAACGCTGAAGGAAGACAGTCGCCCGGCGTTTCTCACGGTCCCTGCCGGCAGACACGCTCTTGACCAGAGCGCTTCCTGGTCGGGACAATGTTCTTCTTGCTCCGTACCTTCCTGACCAGATCGTCGAGCCGCTCCGGCCAGGTTCGATTTGCACTCCATCGAGACGAGGATCTTCCGGGTCATGTCCACGACCGAGAGCGCTCTATCCGACAACGAGATTGACCGAGCCACGATTCCCCTGCGCGCGCTCCACGAGGTTCCCGACTATCTGGGTCGTTACGGCGTCTTTGGCGGACGGTTTGTGCCCGAGACCTTGATGGATGCGCTCAACCAGCTCACCGAGGAGTATGAGAAGGCCAAGGCCGATCCTCAATTCCAGGCGCGGCTCGAGGAGTTGCTCAAGCACTACGTCGGTCGGCCCTCGCCGCTTTACCTTGCCGAGCGATTGACCGAGTTCGCGGGCGGCGCCGCGATCTATCTCAAGCGCGAAGATCTCAACCACACCGGCGCCCACAAGATCAACAACGCGATCGGCCAGGTCATGCTGGCTCAGCGAATGGGCAAGAAGCGGGTGATCGCCGAGACCGGCGCCGGGCAACACGGTGTGGCCACGGCCACCGCCTGCGCCCTCTTCGGCCTGGAATGCACCGTCTACATGGGCGAGGAAGACATCCGCCGCCAGAAGCTCAACGTGTTCAACATGAGGACCTTGGGGGCGAAGGTGGTTCCGGTGACGACCGGATCGAGGACCCTCCGCGACGCCACCAACGAGGCGATGCGCGACTGGATGGGCTCGTCCAAGGAGACGCATTACACGATCGGCAGCGTGGTCGGCCCGCATCCGTTCCCGCTCATCGTCCGCGACTTCCAGTCGGTGATCGGCCGCGAGACCCGCCAGCAGTGCCTTGAGCGGCTGGGCCGCCTGCCGGACCTGATCGTCGCCTGCGTCGGCGGCGGGTCAAACGCGGCGGGAATCTTTTATCCGTTCATCGAGGACGCCAGCGTCGAGCTGGTCGGCGCCGAGGCCGGCGGGCGGGGAATGAAGCCGGGCGAGCACGCCTCGAGCCTGACCCAGGGAAGGCCGGGAGTGCTGCACGGCAGCTTCAGCTATGTCCTTCAGGACAGTGACGGCCAGACGGAAAGCGTGCATTCGATCTCGGCGGGGCTCGACTATCCGGGCGTCGGTCCGGAACACAGCTACTGGAAGGAAAAGGGACGCGCCCGCTACGAGAACATCACCGACACCGAGGCACTCGACGCCTACCATACCACCGCCCGCCGCGAGGGCATTCTCCCGGCCCTGGAGTCGAGCCACGCCCTGGCCCAGGCCTTCAAGGAAGCCCGCCGCCTGGGCGCCGGCAAGACGCTCGTCGTCTGCCTCTCCGGTCGAGGAGATAAAGACGCCTACGAAGTCGCCCGGCTCCGGGGAGAGCCGATATGATCGGAAAGTCGGCAGTGGGCAGTAAACAGAGGGCAGTGAGGAGTGGGCAGTTGAATGTGTCTGTTTCCGAAGGTATTGCTTGATCCCGTAACCAGTTACGTTGTCTAATTGATTCCTCATGGCGGGGCTGATCGGTTTGCAGCAGGTACTTTACTGCCCACTGCTCACTATCGACTGCCCACTGCCTACTGTTCACTACTTACTGCCCACTGCCCACTATCGACTGCCCACCATGAACCGCATCGACGCACTCTTTTCCAAGCTGAAGACGGAACAAGGCCACGCCCTGATGCCGTTCATCACGGCGGGCGATCCTGACCTGGCGACCACGGCGGCGCTGATCAACGAGATGGTCCAGCGCGGGGCGCACCTGATCGAGGTAGGCATTCCCTATTCCGACCCGATCGCGGACGGGCCGGTGATCGCCGCCAGTTTTCACCGGGCACTCGAGCACGGGGTGAGGGTGGCGCACATCTTCCAGACCCTGCGGACGCTTCGCGCCGAGGGTTCGGCAAAGCTGAACGCCACGCCGCTGGTGTCCATGGGTTCGTACGCGATCATCCACCGG
>JBMFUH010000182.1:3927-9554 GCA_049966735.1 Isosphaeraceae bacterium | reverse complement strand
CCCTGACCCGGGATCTCGCCCGACGGCTCAGGCTGGCTCCTGCCGTTCGCTCCACCCCACCTCTCGACAACGCGCCGTGACCGATCATCCTCGACACTCGTGGCTGGCCTGGCCGGGGCGGATCGCCGTCGCCCTGCTGGTCGCGTTCATCCGCGTCTATCAATACACGCTCAGTCCGCTCCTGGGGCCTGCCTGCCGCTTCGAGCCCAGTTGCAGCCGCTACATGGTCGAGTCGCTACGGAAGTACGGACTCGTGCGCGGCCTGGTCCGGGGACTGATCAGGCTGTCCAAGTGTCATCCCTGGCACCCGGGCGGTTACGATCCGCCCTGACGAGGGTCTGGCAGCGGGTTGCGGTTCGGCTATCATGACGGTTTGGGGCGAGACTCAAGTCTCCGACGTGAAACCGTAATCAGGAAATCATCATGAGACGCACGCGAGCTTTGGGACTTCTGGGCCGTTCGCTGCTGGCCCTTTCTGCCTCTTTGGCTCTGGCCGCCCTCGGCGCCGCGGACGAGATCCGTCTCTCGGCGCTCGATCTGAGCGCGGCGGCTCAGGGCTGGGGCAGCCCCGGGAAAAACCGCTCGGTGGATGGCCGGTCGCTTTCCGTCGGCGGCCGGCGCTTCGCCCACGGCTTCGGCACGCACGCCGACTCACGGCTCGTGGTCGACCTCAAGGGATCGGCCAGCCGGTTCACCGCCTGGGTTGGAGTGGATGACGAGAAGAAAGAGAGCGACGGCAGCGTCGAGTTTCGCGTGATCGGCGACGGCAAGACCCTCTGGAAGAGCGGCGTCATGCGAGGCGGCCAGACGGCCAAGCATGTTGACGTCGACTTGAGCGGCGTGAAGAAGCTCGTCCTGCACGTCGGCGACGCCGGCGACGGGATCAACTCGGATCATGGTGACTGGGCCGAGGCCCTCATCGTCTACTCGGGGGCGAAGCCGGAAATCCAGAGACACCACGAATCGGCCGTCATCCTCACACCCCAGCCCTCGCCCCGCCCGCGGTTGAACGGCGCGAAGGTCGTGGGCGTCCGGCCGGGCAGCCCGTTCCTCTTCACGATTGCCGCCACCGGCCAGAAGCCGATGACCTATCAGGCAGAGGGCTTGCCCGAGGGCCTGCGCCTCGACACGGCCACGGGCATCATCACCGGCAGCCTGGACGCCAAAGGCGAGCACCGCGTGAAGGTCTCGGCCTCCAACAGCCTGGGCCAGGCCAGCCGCGACCTGCGCATCGTCGTCGGCGACCGGCTGGCGCTCACGCCGCCTTTGGGCTGGAACTCGTGGAATTGCTTCGCCAGCGCCGTGACCGAGAAAAATGTCCGCGATGCCGCGGACGCTTTCGTCAAGGCCGGCCTCCGCGACCACGGCTGGACCTACATCAATATCGACGACTTCTGGATGCCCAGGAACCAGGATCGCGACCCCACGCTCCATGGTCCCGAGCGCGACGCGAACGGCAAGATCAACGCCAATCCACGCTTTCCGAACATGAAGCATCTGACCGATTACATTCACAGCCTGGGACTCAAGGCCGGTCTCTATTCGTCGCCCGGACCGCGGACCTGCGGCGGCTGCGTGGCCAGCTACAAGCACGAGCGCGAGGATGCCGAGCGGTTCGCCGAGTGGGGCTTTGATTACCTCAAGTACGACTGGTGCAGCTACGGCGAGGTCGAGAAAGGGTCCAGCCGCGCCTACTACAAGAAGCCCTACGAGCTGATGGGGCGGATGCTCCGCGCCCAGAAGCGCGATATCGTCTTCTCGCTCTGCCAGTACGGCATGAACAACGTCTGGGAGTGGGGCGAACAGGTCGGCGGCAACTGCTGGCGGACCACCGGCGACATCACCGACTCGTGGGGCAGCATGTCGGGCATCGGCTTCAACCAGGCTGGACACGAGAAGTACGCCAAGCCCGGCTGCTGGAACGACCCCGACATGCTCGTCGTCGGCTGGGTCGGCTGGGGGCCCGCGCTTCATCCCACGCACCTGACCCCCAACGAGCAATACACCCACATCAGCCTCTGGTCGCTCCTCTCGTCGCCCCTTTTGATCGGCTGCGACCTGACGAAGCTCGATGAGTTCACGCTCAACCTGCTCACCAACGATGAGGTGCTGGAAGTCAACCAGGACCCGCTGGGCAAGCCGGCCCACCGCGTCGTCAAGAAGGACGAAACCCAGGTCTGGGCCAGGCCCCTGGAAGGCGGGTCGATGGCCGTCGGCCTGTTCAACCTCGGCGAAGACGAGGCACCCGTCCAGATCACTTGGCGCGACCTCGGGCTGACCGGGTCGCAAAAGGTCCGCGACCTCTGGCGGCGGAAAGACCTGGGAACTCATGACAACAGCTTCACCGCCCGTGTGCCGCGGCATGGCGTGGTGCTGATCAAGGTTGCGCGGCGGAACTGAACTCGATCGAGTCAACCTCCTTGTCCCGGCCTGCCAGCCAGAACTCCTCGATTTCCTCGAGCGATCGCCCCTTGGTCTCGGGAACCAGGAAGAAGACCATGAGGAAGGCGAGGAGGCTGACGGCAGCGTAGGTCCAGAACGTGAGCGCCGGGCCGACGCGCGGGCTATCGTTGAGCATGGGAAAGGTCTGCGCGACGATGTAGCACGAGACCCAGACCGTCAGCGAGGCCAGCGACATGGCCCGGCCCCGAACCTTGTTGGGGAAAATCTCCGAGCAGAGCAGCCAGCCGATCGGGCCCATCGCCATGGCAAACGCCGCCGTGAACGAGACGATGGCGACGAGCAGCACGATCCCGTTCGTGCCCGTGTGGAAGAGCCAGCCCACGACCGCCAGCGCGATGGCCTGCACCGCCGTGCCAACGAGCAAGAGGGGCCTGCGCCCGGCCCTGTCCACCAGGGCGATCGCCACGCCGGTGAAGAGCAAGTTGACCAGCCCCACCCACACAGAAGAGGTGAACGCGGCGTCGTGCAGCGCGCCGGCCGAGGCGAAGATCCGCGATGAATAATAAATGATGGCGTTGATCCCGCAAAACTGCGAGAAGGCCATCAAAAGAACGGCGATCACGAGCGGGCGGCGATAGACGCCCGTGAACAGCTCGGAAAACCGGCCCTCCTCCTGCTTGCCGGCCAGCCGGATCGCCGTCAGCTCGCGCTCGGCGTGCTCCGCGTCGTCGACCCTGGTGAAGACCGCCCGCGCCTCGTCTTCCCGCTCATGCTGGGCCAGCCAGCGCGGGCTCTCGGGAACGGTGAAGAGAAGGCCGAGAAACAAGAGCGCCGGAACCGCCTCCAGCCCGAGCATCCATCTCCAGCCCCAGGTTGTGTTCCAGGCATCGTCTCCCAGTCCTTGAACCACCTTGTTGATGAAGAGCGTGAGGAAGATGCCGAAGACGATGCCAAGCTGAAAGAGCGTGCCCAGCCGCCCGCGCGACTTCTCGGGCGCGATCTCGGCGATGTAGACCGGGCAGATCATCGACGAGGCGCCGATGCCCAGCCCGCTCAGGAACCGGGCGGTCAGGAACTGGTCGAACGTCCGGGGAATGGCCGAGAGCAGCCCCGACGCCGCGTACAAGAGGGCGCACAGGAAGAGCAGCTTCTTGCGGCCGAAGCGGTCGCTCAAGAACCCCGCGCACATCGCGCCGGGGATGCAGCCCAGGATCGCACTGGCCCCGGCCATCCCCTCCTGGGTCGAGTCCAGGCCCATGTCGGCCTTGAGGTAGGAGATGGCCCCGTTGATCACGGCCGTGTCATAGCCAAAGAGGAATCCGCCAATGGCCGTCACGGCCGTCGCCAGCACAACGAATTCCAGGATCGCCGGTCTTGTTCGGTTCATGGGAAGTCCACCGCGGGATGTCCGTCGTCGTGGGACAAGATTCCAATCTTATCATTGATTAAATATATATGATGAAAAATTAACATGATATTAAATAGACAGGATTGGAATCTTGTCCCACGACAATCTCATCTCAATGCCCGAGCGCCGCACGCACCGACGCAACACCCCAGCCGGGCACGGTGACGGGGCCGTCGAGTTCGGCAAGCGGTCGCTCGCTGGTGTCGGTCAACCACGTTTTCCTCGGCTCGCCGTTTTGCCACTTCAATGTCACGCGGCTGTCCTTCCCCGAGGCACCGTAAAGGTGGACGATGATCGCCTTGCCGTCATCGCTGGGCTTGAGCGCCGCGACGACCGCGTCGTTGCTGGAGAGGCGCAAGAGCGGAGTGCCCGAGGGCTTCGGCCCCCTGGCGAGCGTCGCGAGGAGCGGCTGACTCAGTCCGATGGCAAACCGCGACGCCTCGGCCGGGCAAGCCTGGCGATGGGGCCGCACGGCGAACCGGAAGACGATCGGGCCCTCTTGATACGCGCGGTAGTTCGTGTGCCAGTGGTTGTTCATCGCCCACGAATAAAGCTGCTCGGTGGGCTCGATGGTCTTCCGCCAGGTGTCGGGATTGGTCTGGGAGTTGAGCAGCCGGGCGGTGAGTCCTCCAAGCTGCACGAGCGGGGCGTCGAGCGTCACCCACGTAACGCCATGGTCGTGGTTCGACACGTCGACCCAGCGCCCGACCGTGAGCCAGTTCTTGCAGGCGCTGGGCATCTGGTCGAGTTCGGGCCGCATCGCGCCGATCGGCAGGTCGACGAGAGCCTGGCCGCCAGGGACATGAAACGGGTACGCGAAGTTGACGCTCTCCTTACCGTCCTTGGCGTTGTAGCTCCGCGCCTCCAGCCGCTTCTTGTCCACGGTATTGATGATCTCGACGCGATCGAGACCGGCCGTGACGCGAACCTCCCGGCGCAGGTGATGGCAGCCGGGGGCGTCGGAGTCAATGACCAGCGAGGCGACCAGCGGCCCCTTGTCGCCCGCCTGGACCGTCGCGGGACCGCTCCCTTGCACGCCGGCCAGGTCGTCTCCCTTGAAATAGAGATAATCGTTGAGCAAGTGACCTGATGACGAATCCACGAGATTGCCCTTGACGCCCCGCGCATGCAACTCGCTCACGCCGCCGGTCCTGGGATCAACGGTGAGCCGGACCAGGCCGTTGTCCAGTGTCGTGTCCTTCACCGAGGCGCCGGCCGCGGCCTCGGGCGCGCCGGCGGACAGCGTGAATCGCCGCCCCGCTAGCGGTGGCAGACCGTTGACAAGGAATGCCAGCTCGCCACTCGTCAATCGCTGAGACGGGATCGCGCGACCCTGGTCGTCGGTCACGTGGTCGCCGCGCTCCGAGACCCCCCGCGGCACGATGACCAGATCGGTCCGGGGCCAGGACGACGTGTTGTACACATCAAGATCGGTCGCTGCCACGTTGGCATCGCCCGGGCGTTGCCTCCTGGCCAGTGCTCGCACCAGCAGCTCACGAGACTGAAGGTTCGCCTGCGCGGCGAACGACTGCTTGATCTGCCATTGATCCTGGGTCAAGGGCACGGCCGGCTCGGTGACCGAGCAGTACGCCCCCCAGGTATGCTCGGAGTAGAGCAAGACGTTGCGCCAGGCTTGCTCGAACGCTCGGGGGGGATAGCTGGCCGGGTCGACCATCGCCCAGAGGGTCTCGACCTGGGACAGCCGATCGGCCGAGTTGCGGTTGAGACCCGTCTCCAGCGCCGACGATCCCGCGCCATCTTCCCAGTAAGGCGTCCAGTCGCCCCGAACCCGGGGCAGCTTGTCGCCGTACTTCGC
>JBMFUH010000182.1:0-3917 GCA_049966735.1 Isosphaeraceae bacterium | reverse complement strand
CCTCGAACGCCTGGAACGCTTCACTGGTCGAGGCGATCTTGAACTTCGGCCAGGCGTGCCCGGCGTTCCACTGCTTCACGAACTCGCAGATGGCCGGGTCGGGAGAGGCGTTGTCGCCGTGTCCCGACCAGCGGATATAGGCGATGTCGTAGGGATACGCCATCTTGTCAAGCTGCGCCAGGTAGTCGGCGACGAACTTGGGCGAGAGATCGTGCAGGATGTGCGACAGGGCATAGCCTTTGAGGGGAATCCAGACCAGAACCTTCTCCTTGCCGGATGGTGAAAGCCAGTAAAACGGGCGGTTTTCCCACTTCACCAGGATGTCGCCGATGCGGTCGCCGAAGTTGGGCGCGGTGGAGAAATACTTGATGCCGGCATGCGCCATCGCCGTGACCGTTCCCCAGGTGTAGCCGGGCACGTCGCTGATCATCGCCGAGTCAATCGGCACTCCCGTTTCCTGACTGAGCCTCGTGGCCAACTGGAAGAGCCGGAGCAGCTCTTCCGGACGGCACAGGCCCGTCAGCTCGTTGAGATACATTCCGTTGAGCGAAACCTGTCCCCTTTTCACCGCGTCCATGAAGAGCGCCCGCTGATCCGCATTCAGCCGGTGGAGATAGAGGTCGGCCGCCCAGAGCACCTCGACATTCCAGACGAACCGCGCGCCTTCCGGATAACTTGCCGTCTGGCGGGCGTAGGCGATGCCCTGCAAGAGATTGTCCACCTGTTTCTGCTCGATCCGCGGCTGGACTTCGGTGTAGCCGATGTCGGTGTGCGAGTGGGGCAGAATGTAAACCGTCAACTTGCGCTGGGGCTTGACGGTGATCTCCCCGGACGCAACGTGTCTTCCTTGGATCTCGATCCGATACGGCAGCACGGTCGGTTTGGCAACCTCCGGCAGCGCGAACTTGACGGTCTGGTAGCCGTGCTGCAGCGACAGGGGAACGGGCGGGGCCGCGCCGACTTTCCAGGTCGCTTGTACCGGCTTGTCCAGATGCAGTACGGTCATCCGCGCCAACTGCCAGAGCTTGCCATCCTTTTCTTTGAGGCCGGGCAAGATCTCGAGGCCCTGGATCAGCGTCCCCCCGACGGTCGTGGCTTCCACTGATTCCGGCGCTCGAAATTCGAGGCTGTCGTAAAGCAGCCAGCTTCCCGAGAGCGTGGTGATCGACAGCCGGTTGACGCCTTGCCTGAGCGCGTCCGTCGTGAAGGAAAGCGTCAGATGCGAACGCCTGGCATGGTCGAGCTTGCCGTTGATGGAGTCGTCGCCGCCTCCCGGCGTCAGCTTCTCGCGTTGCTCGTGGCCGTTCAGGTCGATCTTCAATTCGGGAGGAATTCGCGCCTGGACGTCAACCAGGGCGATCTCGAGGGTGCACGTGCCGGCCGCCCTTGGCCGGTTCTTGACGCCGAAAACAATGTCAAAGCAGTGAGTGCGCCGGCCCGCCCAGGCGTCGTCGGGACCAGGATGAACGTAAGACCACTCGCGCTTCGGGTCCGATCCTCCCGCCACGAAATACGGATCGTTCCCGAAGGATGCATAGCCGGCCGGGGCGAGAGCAAACTCCGCGCCCGAACCGTCGGTCTTGCCGATGCTCCAGAGCACATGCTTGCCACGGGTTTGCTGGGGAGCAAACGCGGCGGCCGTGATGCTCGACATCGCCGGCAGAATCAGGGTTGCCGTGAAGAGAAATGACGCGGCAAATCGGGTTCTCATCTCATCCCCCTCGGCTGCAAGCCAATCGCCCCCGCGCGCGAGCGATCTCTCTCAGCCATCAACATATTCGACGTTTTCACCCTACCGGTCTTCGTGGACCAAGGTCAGTCGCGGTCTCGTCGCACCAGGGAAAACACGACGCGCTTCCTCATCTTGCGCGAACTTCAATGCCCTGCATCTTATCGCGCGAAGCTCTCGGGAGCCATCCAGCGCTCCAGTCAGAAACGATCCGTTTTTTCTCGCCGCCGCCTACAGGTCGCCAGCGGAGAATCTCCAGCGGTATGCTGGGGGAGAGATCGATCTCGGCACACATGAGGAAGTCACGTGAGCACTCTTTCCGAGCTAAGAAAACGAGTCGTCTTCACCGCGGTCGGCTCGCTGGGGGACCTTCATCCTTATCTTGCGATCGCGCTGGGGCTGAAAGCGCGGGGCCACGAGGCGACGATCGCGACCAGCGAGTGCTACCGCCAGAAGGTCCTGGCGCTAGGGCTCGGCTTTGCGGCGATCCGGCCAGATTCAAACGATGTAGGCAACCCCGACGTGATGCGGCGGTACATGGAATTGCGGCGAGGAACCGAGCGCGTCATCCGCAACTGGATCTTGCCGGCGCTCCGGGAAACGTACGAAGACACGCGCGTTGCGGTCCAGGGCGCGGACCTGCTCGTGTCGCACCCGCTCACCTACGCCACCCGCCTGGTGGCCGAGAAGGAGGGTTACAACTGGGTATCGACCATGCCCACGCCGGGCGGTTTCTTCTCGGCGTTCTCTCCTCCGCTCTTGCCCGGATATCCCGAGGTGACGAAAGCCCTGCGCTTCCTGGGACCTGCCTTCTGGCGTCCGTTTGGCCGCTGTCTCGCGTGGGGCTCGCGCTACTGGGCGATCCCTTGGTACCGGTTCCGACGCGAGCTTGGCCTGCCCTCCGCTCCGGAGCTCAGCCCGCTGGTGGAGGGCTTCTCCCCCGCGCTGCATCTCGCCACCTTCTCTCGCTTTTTTGCCGACAGGCAGCCCGACTGGCCAGCCCAGACGGCGGTCACCGGCTTCCCGTTTCTCGATCAAGATGGTGCACGCGGGTTGCCGCCGGAGCTGGGCCGATTTCTCGAGGCCGGCCCGCCGCCTCTGGTCTTCACGTTGGGATCGTCGGCGGCCGCGATCGCTGGAACCTTCTACGAGCAGAGCGCCCAGGCTGCCCGGCGTTTGGGACGTCGCGCGGTGCTGATTCTGGGTGGTCCGCGCACACGACCTTCATCGCTACCCGAGGGAGTCGCCGCGTTCGACTACGCTCCCTTCGCGGCGCTTTTCGAGCGGGCCTGCGCCGTCGTCTTCCCTGGCGGCATCGGCACGACGGGCCTGGCCATGCGAGCCGGTCTGCCCGCGCTCGTGGTGCCGCTGGCCCACGATCAGCCCGATAACGCCGATCGACTGACCCGCCTGGGTCTCGCTCGCACGCTCTCCTGGCGCCGCTACTCGTCCCCGCGTGCCGCGGCCGAGCTGAAGCGACTGCTTGAGGACCCCGGCTACACGCACCGAGCCCAGGAACTGAGCCTCGACATCCGCCAGGAAGACGGAGTCGCCCGCGCGTGCGACGCCCTGGAGAAACAACTCCGGGGAGGCGGATAACGTGCCTGGAGCGGAAATGGGAATACTCAGTCATTTTGACTACAATCGATTCCTGGCAGCTTATTCGCGACACGAAGGCAGGACGCTTCCCCGGAATTGATGGGCTCCAGTCGCGGCGAAACGATATCATCCGGGCCAGTGCTCTGGCACAGCTTGAATTTCGAGCGCATCGAAACGAGTTTACAGCAGGTGCCGCGGTCGGGGTTCGAACCGGCAACCAGGGACCGATGCTTGGCAGAGGAGAAGGGAACCAGTTTTCTTCCTTCGTTTCCTTCGCTTCCTTCTGTTCCAGGATGGGCCCTCAGTAGGCGCCTGCGACTGGCCAATGCCGATGTCCAAGTTCCATCAATTCGGGCTCATCGACGGGCTTTCGAGGCATGCCTGGGCCTGTCCAAACAAGTTTTGAACAAAAGAGTACAAAGATAACGAAGTACTGCACCCCGTTCCTGAGCCGACGACCGAACGATCGACTTCTTGTTTCCTACCGGATATCTTTGTCGGCTACATCATCTGGGGTTCGGGAAGAGCGAGAAACCCAGCAATTCCCGGCTGCCTGTTTTTCCGCTGAAAACACGCTCCTTTTGATCTC
>JBMFUH010000181.1:0-9605 GCA_049966735.1 Isosphaeraceae bacterium | reverse complement strand
CCGAGCAAGGCTACCCCAGCGCCTCAGGCCCCGGCCAAGGCCGCTCCTGCGCCTCAGGCCCCGGCCAAGGCCGCTCCGACGTCGCAGGCTCCTGCCGCTCCTTCGAAGCAGGCCACTGCCGCGCCGGTAGTCAAGTCGACCCCGGCTCCGCCGGCTCCCGCTCCGCCGGCTCCCGCTCCGGCAGTCGACGAAGCTCCGCCGGCTCCCGCTCCGGCTCCTCCGGCTCCTCCTGTTCTCAAGCCGGTCGTTCCTGGTGCGAAGAAGGCCTGAGCCCTGGAAGACAGTTGCTGGTTGCTGGTTGCTAGGTCTCATTTCCTGGCAACTGGCAACTGACAACTAGACTAGACGGTCTCCGCCATCTGTTGTTTCGCCACGTCACTCCCGGCGTCGGCTTTCTGAGCGGGGCTGGAACTTCGCGACACCTTTTTGACGCAAGCTCTCTGGACGTCCCGGAAATTGACGTAGAGGCGCACGTTGCTGAGACCGAGTTTCCGAGAAAGCACCTCCAGCGCCTTCTGAACGGTCTTGCTCTTGCTGACGACGCCCACGTTCCAGAGCATTCTCTCCATCGTCAGCGACCTGCCGGTGTAGCGCAGGTCAACCTGCTCGAAACCGGCCGCCTCGTAGAGGTTTTTCAGGGTCTGGGTTGTGAAGAAATAAATATGCCCGCCACAGTTGATACTTCGTTCCCGGCGGCCGAGCAGCTTGAAGCTGAGCGTGTCATAGCGGGGCGTCTCGATGACGAAGTGCCCGCCCGGCTTGAGCACCCGGTTCACCTCTCGAAGAGTGCCGAGGGGATCCTCGATGTGTTCGATGACGTGATTGAGCAGAACGACATCGAATGATTCATCCGGAAACTCGGCTGTTTCGAGGATGGCGTTCTTGACCTCGATGCCCAACTCTGCTCCGGCGTAACGGCACGCCTGGTAGTAAGGCTCGACACCCAGGACGTCCCAGCCGTCGTCCCGAAACGCGGCAAGCAGGTAGCCCAGGCCGCAGCCGACTTCCAGGAGCTTGCCGCGCTCGGGACGCAGATTGTTCAAGAGCTTCCTGGTTCTGTCATAATCTCTGACTTGAATCTTCTCCTTGAGAATTCTCCAGTTACCCGGGGTCAGGGGATTGAAGTTGGGATCTGCCCTGGACAGGTTCACATGGTCGGGCGCTTTGGTCCGGGGGTTCGAGTACATCAAGCCACACCGGTTGCATCTCACGATCTGATTGATTTGCGCCACGCCAGGGCCGAAGACCACGGTCGCGTCATCGACTTTGCAGTAGTTGCAAAGCACCGGTTCCGATATCACCCTGTTCCTCCCGGATCCTGAGTTGGTGTTTAGTGTTTGGTATTTCGCACCCACCACCAAGCAATAAACACTAAACACCAGACACAACCTTGACAAGGCCGCATATCCGGGCGGAGACTGGCTGTCCTTTCGACGCGCGATGCGTTCCACGGTGATGATCGCTTCCGCGTGCAGGCAAGAGCGTTCACCGACTGAGCCGCATCGGGCGCGATCGATTTGACGCGAGTCGGTTGTTCCCGCCGATCGCCTCCCGTCCGAACCAATTTGGGATGCAGTACATGGCTTTGCATTTGGTCTTGAGTCCCGGGATCAAGCTCGATGAGTTTCGTCGTCTGAGTGAGCAAGGGCAATGCCCGCGGCACTCGATGGCGGTGATGGCCGACCGGCACGACGCGGTCGTTCACGTTCCTCACCCGGATCACGACACGCCCACGACCTTCGACCGCCTGCGATCGAAGATCTACGGTTCCCCCGAAACCTGGGCGCTGGCGCGACGGCTTGCGGACCAGCTTGGATCCGACGACGTCGTCTACTGCCAGAGCGAGACTGTCGGGCTGCCTGTGGCTGCGGTGCTCGGGAAGCGATCCAGACGGCCCAGGCTCTGCGTCTTCGGCCACAATCTCAGGGGACGCCGGGGCCGGATCTTCGCCCGCGCGATCGGCCTGGCCGACCGGGTCGACGCGCTGGCAGTCTGTTGTCGGGCGCAGGCCGATTTCCTCCACCGCTATCTGAAAATGGACAGATCCCGCATCCATCTCAAGCTGGAACACGTCGATGCCCGCTTCTTCAGCCCCGGTCCGACGAGCGCCGAGAAGAAGGGACCGCTGGTGGTTGGCGTGGGACTGGAGAAACGCGACTACCGCACGCTCGCCGAGGCCACCCGCGACCTCCCTGTCGACGTCCGGATCAGCGGCTTCTCCCGCTACGCGGCGGTCCTGGCGAAGTCGTTCCCCGATCCCCTGCCCTCCAACATGACCAGGCGCTTTTACACCTGGCCCGAGCTGGTCCAGCTTTACCGCGACGCCGACGTCGTCGTTGCCCCCGTTTTCCCCAGTCCGTACGCCGCGGGAGTGACCACGCTCATGGAAGGGCAGTGCTGCCGCCGGCCCGTCGTCGTCACGCGATCTCCGGGGCTCTCCGACTACCTCTTGCCCGAAGGCGGCCTGACCGTTGTCGAGCCTTTGGACGGCCAGGGGATGCGCCAGGCGATCGTCCGCCTGCTCGACCATCCGGACGAGGCCCGCGAGCAGGCCGAGCGCGGCTTCCAGTTCGCCTCCGAACGCTATGATTTCGACCGGGCCGTCGACGGTCTGATCGAGTTGCTCAAAGCCCTTTGATGGGTTTGGTGTTTGGTGTTTCGCCCCTGTGGCAAAACACAGCACACCAAACACAAGGATCGTCGAGTCCGCTGTGCAGACCGGATGCCTGGTAACTGCCCACTGCCAAGCGGTCAGCGCCGGATGTCGTCCCGCAGCACGGCCAGATAGTTCGTGGTCCGATAAACCTCGAGGATCACGTCATAGGTCTCAAGCGGGTTGGACAGCCCCAAGGCCAGGATCCGATGGATCTTGTACTGCGGGGAGAGAAACTGGTGGATGTCCCTGAAGAACGTCTTCGAGCCGATCTGGGCTTCGCCGAACTCGAACTGGATGGCTCCCACGGCGCCGGTGTCGATCATCCTCGAGGCGCCTCGGAGGACGTTCAGCTCGTTCCCCTCGACGTCGATCTTCAGGAGGTCGATCCAGGAGATCCCGTGCTCCTCGCAGTAGGCGTCAGCGGTGCGTAGGTGAATCTCCTCGGCGGTGAGCCGTCCGCGGGCCAGGTCAGACGGGCTGGCATAGGCCTCGGCGTGTACGGAGGCCTTCTGCGAGCCGACGGCATCGTAATACAGAGACGCCGTCGTCTCACGATCGCTCAGGCCGCAATTATGAGCGTTGATGTTGGGATGGCTTGCCGTGGCCGCCCGGAGCGACTCATAGACCCGGGCAGACGGCTCGAAGCTGTGGATCCGGGCCTCCGCGCCGAAGATCTTGACCGCGCTCAAGGAGTAGGAGCCGTTATGGGCGCCGACGTCGAAGATCACCGCCGGGGTCCCCGGCCGCAACGCCTCATGTCGCCGCCAGAGCCACTTCATCACCCACAACTCGCCGCTGCCGGCGACCAGGTTTCCTCCGCCATAGTTCATCCCATAGAGAGACAGCTTGTGCAGCGATTCCCACACGGGCTGAAGCAACGGGCGGCTGAGGATGCGGCGTGACGGTCCACGAAAGAGGATGCGGCGAGCGAGGCTCTTGACCATAGGCACATACCCCGGCGACGAGCGGGATCGAAACCCTGATCGATCCACGCATGCAATCGTGTTCCTCTGCGCGATTCGTGACAGCCACTCTCTGGCAAACCCATGGTAGTGACCGGCGTGGATCGATTCAACCGTTGGTGGTTCGTGTTTGGTAATTGGTGTTTGGTACTGCACATCATGGCAAAACACCAAACACAAAACACCAGCCGATTCATTGCCAACGGCCGCGGTTTCGCTTAACTTACGCATGATGAATCGACGCCGATCGATGGGCGAGGCCGGCCCATCGAATGGCAGATGGCGGATGGCGGATGGCAAATGCCAGATGGCGGATGGCAAATGTCAGATGGCAAATGCCAGAGGACGGGTGTCAGAGGGCAAATGCCAGATGCCAGATTCGGCGGTCGATACCTGAGATTCGGGCGATTGACCATGGATCGAGGCGGTTCTCCTCTCATGCAGCGGGTCCACCCATCAATGACCAAGACCGAACGTGAACGCAACCTGGCTGTCTTCATCGATCTGGAAAACCTGGCGATGGGTTTCCAGGGGCAGAGGAAAATCCGGTTCGAGGTCCAGAAGGTCCTCGAACGGCTGGTCGAGAAAGGGAAGCTGATCGTCAAGAAGGCCTACGCCGACTGGAGCCGCTACCCCAGCTACACGGCGCCCTTCCACGAGGCGGCCATCGAGCTGATCGAGATCCCCAAGCGGTCCCAGACCGGGAAAAACTCGGCCGATATTCGCCTGGTTGTCGACGCGATGGACCTGTCCTGGAGCAAGCTGCACGTCGACACCTTCGTCATCGTCTCCGGCGATTCCGACTTCTCCCCGCTCGTCTCCAAGCTCAAGGAAAACGGCAAGCACGTGATCGGCCTGGGCATGAAGGGCTCGACGTCCGAGCTCCTCCGCGACAATTGCGACGAGTTCATCTACTACGAGGACCTCGAACGCCAGGAGCAGAACGAGCAGCAACTGGCCACCAACCTGAACGCCTATCTGCCTCCCAGCCTGACCGAGAAGCAGCGCGAGGTCTTCAGCCTATTGGTCGAGGCCTGCAACGCGCTGCGGCGGGAAAACCACGAGGTCCTCTACGCGTCGCTGATCAAGGACACGATGAAGCGCAAGAAGCCGTCGTTTGACGAGAGCTACTACGGCTATCGCAGCTTCACCCATCTGCTCGAAGACGCAGACAACCTGGCCCTGATCGACATCGAGCGCAACCCCAAGAGCGGAACTTACGTCGTCAATCGTATCTGCGGCGAGGGGGAAGATCGCTCTCCCGGCACCACGTCTCTCCCCAGCAAGCCGCCGGCCATGCACCGTCCCAACCCGCGCAAGCACTCGGGAAGCACCGGCCACGGCCGACATTCCTAACGTGGAATGCGGAATGCCAGATGGCAAATGCCAGACGGCAAATACCGAGTGCGGAACGAGGCATGAATTCAATTCCGAATTCCGATCCGAATTCCGCCTTCGCGGGGTTCCGCATTCAGAAGCTTTCATCGTCCGGCAAGCCGTCCTATAATCAAGGTGTTCGTGCGTCTTGTCTCGGTCTTCCGACCTGTCGAGTCCATTCAGGAGCGACGGCGATGGCTGGATCTCACGCAACGCGGTTACTGCCCCGAGCCCAAGAGGCCGCCCCGCCACGATCTGGGAATAGGGAATCGGGAATAGGGAGCCGTCCCGATTCCCCACTCCCCACTCCCGACTCCCCGCTGCTCGCCACTCGCCACTCGCCACTTGCCATTCAACTGGCCCTGGTTGCTCTCTGCACGGTCCTGGCAAGCTGTCTGGCCCGAGCCCAGGAGGCCGCCCCGCCAAAGGAAGCCGCCACTGCCGGCACCACACCCGGCGCGGCCGCTCCCGAAGATCTGCTCAAGAGCCTGGAGCTGACGCGATCGGGCTCGACCTGGGTCCTGCCCGACGAGAAAATCGTGCTCAAAGACCTCCGCGACGCCCGCGATCTCTTCCGCCGCGTGGCTCAGGGGGTGATGAAACAGCAAATGCTCGCGTACGGCGTCCAGAACCGCCAGGTCGTCCTCATGCAACTCCGCCAGCAAAGCGCTGTCATGAGCCAGCAGGTCGCCCAGCTCGGCGCGCAGATCAACAACATGTCCGCCTATGGCGGCTATGGGGGCTATGGCGGCTATGGGGGCACCAACTACACGCAAAACCAGCTCTCGCAGCAGCGCAATCAACTGGTCGCCGCGCAGAACCAGGTGACCAACCAGATCAACGCCCTCCAAGAGCAGATCCAGGCCCAGAACAAAGACCCCTCCCAGGACCCGAGCACCCAGCTCAACGCCGAGGTCGCCGACAGCCGCGAGAAGTACATGCAGGCCGTTCTCGACCTGCGCAAATCGGTGGATGATGTCATGTCGCGGTACAGCGAAATCGCCAAGAAGCCCGAGGTGGCCAAGGCCCTGGCCGATCTGTCCGCCTCCACAAAGAACCGGCACAAGCTGGGTCCCTCCAAGGCCCTGCTAGATGCGATCAAGCAACTAGAGCGAGCCGAGGGCTCGGTGCAAAGCGCGAAGATCGAGCTCAAGAAGGAAAACGGCGTCTTCCACCTCTACGCCACCTTGAACCGGGTCCCCACCAAGATGGTCTTCGACACTGGTGCCGGCTTCACCACCATCTCGGCCGCCTTGGCGAAGAAGATCGGCCTCAAGCCTCGCACGAACGATTCGATCGTTCACTTGAAGACAGCGGACGGTACCGTGGTCGACGCCAAGCAGATGACCATCCCCTCCGTGCGCGTCGGCAAGTTCACGATCGCCAATGTGGAATGCGCGGTGATGCCGGAGAGCAAAGGCGACGTCGATCCGCTCCTCGGCCAGAGCTTCCTGAAGTACTTCAAAGTCGATTTCAGCCCCGAGCTGGGCAGGCTGAATCTCAAGAAAGTGGAGACCACCGAGGCCGATTCCGCTTCGCTGGACGGTATGGAAGCGGCCAAGCCAGCCGCCAAGGCCACAACCCGGTCGCGGAGATCACGAACCCGGCCCCGGACCCCGGCCAAGAGCAAGCGAGGCACGCGAACCCGACGACCGATGCCCGATGCGCTCGACCAGCCCCCGCCCGACAACCCGTAAGGTCCGCGGTCGAGACCCTACGAACCGCCCGCCGCCTACCGCGCACTGCCGCCAAACCCGAACCGGCGGTAAAGCACCGGAAGGCCCAGCAGGTTGAGTCCGGTCGAGGTCACGAGTCCGGCCAGGATCACGAGTGCCATGGGTCCCTCGATCTCGCTGCCGGGCCGTCCCCAGGAGATTGCGATGGGCAGGAGTCCCAGGGCCGTGACGACCGCCGTCATGAGCACGGGTGCCAATCGCTCCCGGGCGCCTCGGAAGATCAGCTCGGGTCCCCAGGGCAAACCGTCGACCTCATGCAAGTGCTGCCAGTGCGACGCCATCATGATGCTGTTGCGGGTCGTGATGCCGAAGAGGGTCACGAAGCCGACCATCGAGCCGACATCAAGCACGCCTCCCATCATGTACACCGCCGCGATACCACCCACCAGGGCGAATGGCAGGTTCACGAGGATGAGCAGCAGCCGCCTGAGCGAGCCGAAGGCCATCCACAAGAGCAGGAGGATGCCCACTCCGGCGACCGATCCGAGCAAGAGCAGCTCGCGCTGCGCGGCCTGCTTGATCTCGTGGGAACCGGTCAAGACGCAGGTCACGCCCGGGGGGAGGGTCAATTTCCCGATCCGCCGCTGGGCCTGGGCCACGAACGACTCGATGTCTCGCCCCTGGACGTTGCAGGTCACAAGCTGCTGGCGGATTCCCCCTTCGTGGCGGATCAGAAAGCGGCCGTCGGACAGGAAGACGTCGGCCACTTGCTTGAGCTGGAGCCAATTGCCTGGGGCGGGGCTGGAGGATCTGGCAGCCAGACCCTGAGACGGAGAGGCTGCCCCGAAAGTGGGAGAGCGAGGCTCCTGCCGAGCTGCATTCAAGAACGGCTCGCCGGGAGGCTCGCCCTCCCGAAAGCCCGAGCCCGGTACGGCGATCCACAAGTTGGCCACCGCGTCGGGCTTGTTTCGCGAGGCGGGATCGAGGATGACCACCAGGTTGATGATCCGGTTGCGATCGTACGCCTGGGCGACCTGTGCACCTTGATAGGTGGCATGGATGGTGTCAAGGATCCGCGTGGCCCGCAGGTTGTGGCGGGCGGCGTCTTCGGGGCGGACGCGGATGACGATTTCAGGCTGACCGACTTGCGGCTCGGGGCGGACGTTGTCGCTGCCCTGGACTGTCCGGAGCGCCGAGGCGATCTCCCGGGCGGCCTGGTCGACATCCGCCAGGTCGTCCCCGTAGACCTTCACCGCCAGCGGGGCGACGGAGCCGGAGATGGTCTCCATGATGCGTTCGGAGAGGAACGAAAAGATCTGGAACGAGAAGCCCGGGAACCGGTCACGGAGCGTGGCCCTGAGCGCTTGCTGGGCCGCCTCGAAGTCCTCGGCGTCCAGGTCCTTCAGGCCGACCTCGATTTCGCTGTACTCGACGCCCCAGGTGTCCTCGCCCAGCTCGGCCCGACCGGCGTGCTGGGTGACGTGTTCGACGGCGGGGATCTCCTTCAAGGCGCGGGCGACGGCACGACCGACCGCCATTGATTGGGGCAAGGACGTTCCGGGCAGGCCCTGCATGTGGATGACGTAGTGGCTCTCACGCATCTCGGGCAGGGACTCACCGCCGAAGTGGTACAAGGCCCAGCCGGCGGCGGCCACCAGCAAGAGCACGCAGGTCACGACCAGGGCGAGTTCCCGGTCGATCCGCCGCACCAGCCGCTCGTAACCCCCTTGCAGCCAGCGCAGGAGCGGCGGCTCCTCCGCACCGCCGGCACCAGGCAGCATGATCAACGACAGGGCCGGGGTGACGGTCAGGGCCACGGCCAGCGAGGTCAAGACCGCCAGGGCGTAGGCATAGCCCAGGGGGGAGAACAATCGCCCCTGGAGACCGCTGAGGAAGAAGATCGGCACGAACACCAGGACCACGATGAACGTGGCGTAGACCACCGCCGTGCGCACTTCCAGCGAGGCCGAGAGGATCACTGCCGCCGCCTTCTGGGGATGGCCCAGGCGGGCGTTCTCGCGGAGCCGGCGGTAGATGTTCTCCACGTCGATGATGGCGTCGTCCACGACCTCGCCCACGGCGATGGCCAGTCCGCCCAAGGTCAAGGTGTTCAGGCTCACTCCCCAGGCCCAGAGCACGATGATGGCGCCAAGCAGCGAGAGCGGAATGGCCAGGAGCGAGATCAAGGCCGTCCGCACGTTGAACAGGAAGACGAAGAGCACGAGCGCAACCAGGACGGCCCCCAGAAGCAGTGCTTCGGTGACGTTTCCCAACGCCCGCTGGATGAAATCGGCCTGACGGAAGAGCGCGGGGTGATAGACGATCCCTTGCCGCTCCAGGCCGGGGCGGAGCCGGGCAAGCTCGGCCTCGACGCGGCGGGTCGTCTGAAGCGTATCGCCGCCGTACTGCTTGAAGACAGTCAACGTCACTGCGGGCTGGCCGTCGATCGCGGCGTCGCCGAACTTCGGCTCCGGCGCCTCGACGACGCGGGCCACGTCTCCCAGCCGCACGGGCGTTCCTCTCGACGTCGTGACCAAGGCCCGTCCCAACTCGGCGGCGGTGCGGACTTGCCCCTCGACCCGCAGGACGGAGCGCTGGCCGGCATTCTCCAGGAAGCCGCCGCCGCGCACACCGGTCGCCTGGCGCGTGGCGTCCACCACATCCGCCAGGGTGAGGTGGTGGGCGATCAGATGTTCAGGATCAACCTGCACCTGAAACTCGCGAACGCCCCCGCCGTAGAGCGTCACCTGGGCCACTCCGCGCACGGCCAAGAGCCGCGGCCTCAAGGTCCACTGCGCCCGGTCGCGCAGTTCCAGGGGTGAGAGCTTGTCGGAGGTCAGACCGACGATCAGGAGCCTTCCGGTGGATGACGTGAGCGGCCCCAGCCGGGGCGGCTTGACCTCGGCGGGAAGCTGTCCAGCCACCTCGGCGAGC
>JBMFUH010000180.1:0-9614 GCA_049966735.1 Isosphaeraceae bacterium | reverse complement strand
AGACTCCGAAGATGGACCCGAACTCGGCGGACTCGCTGGCGAAGTCGCTGGCCACCACTGAAACCACCGCGCTCAATGCTCCCGCCACCGCTGCCGACAAGCCGACGGTGGTGCTCGAGCCGACGGTGGTGCTCGACGAACATTCGAATTATCTCAACCATTTGAACCAGTTGCGCCGGATCAACGCGGGGGATGATCTGACCGATCGGCCGGGCTACGGTCTGTATCTCGTGCGAATCCCAGTTACGCTCTCGCCGGGACCGAAAAGCCGGCACGGCAAGGGGGCGATCATCACCGTCTCGGCGAAGTCGCTCTTGACCCCGGAGACGCTCCGCAACACTCTGCGCAGTGCCGTGATCAACGAGACCGTGAACAACCTGACACAGGTTCTCTGTAACCAGCCGTGCAAGAGCAGCGAGCCGGTTTCGACGCCTGGCTCGTTCTCGCTTGTCTCCTTCGCCGACACCGAGGTGTTTTACGGCACGCGGAACATCAACATGCTGCGCGAGGAAGCCGAGTGTCAGCTTGCCCGCGACCTTGCCGCCGAGCCCCACCACCGCAGCGCCCGGATCGCCGAGTGGCTGCGCGGCGAGCTGGAGGCGTCGTATCATCTGCTCGAGGAAACCGCCGCTCCCCAGCATTCGGGCCAGTATGTGGCCGCGGTCGACCCGCTCGATGAACTCGGTGATTTCGTGGTGCAACGAAACTACGAGAAGCTCGCCGAGCTCCGGCCTGGCAACATCCGGGACAATCAGGTACTGCTGGCCGGTGGGAAGGCCCAGCCTTCGATGTTCAAGGATGCGGCCGGCCAGCGCCAGCGTACGTCGGAGCTGCTGGGCTTTGCCCTGCGCATCCAGGCAGCGGCCGTCAATCGCCGGCTCAAGGAAGACATGGTTGAGCAGGACCCGACTCTCGGACAGCGGAACCTGAAGAACACCAGCTTTTTCGATCCCCAGGCACCGCCGCAGGTGATCGAGCTTTTCAAGAAGTACGTCAACACGAAGTGGCCGCTGCGGGTCTACGCCATCGAGCCGGTCATCGCCCAGCAGAACGTGGCCGACGCGTTCGGCCGGCGGTTGCAGTCGGGGCTCGAGGTCGCGGCCTCGGCGCCTCTGGGCCCGCTCAAGGCACTGAGCGGACTGGCGGCGGCGGGCCTGGCCATCGAACGAAGATCGACCGAAGACGAGGCGGCCATCCGGCTCAATCCCACGATGGTCGGCTTCGGGGCCGGTGAGAGCACCTTCGGCTGGGTTTTCTATCCCCGGCTCCAGACCCGAACGCGCGACGGCCGCTTGATGACCGATATCGCCCTTCTCATGCAAGGCCGCTGGCCAGACCCGACCGGCAAGGAACAGAGCATCGAGCCCGGCCAGCGCGAATGCACGGCGCTCATCGTGATGCCCAACTTCGTGCCCAAGATCGAGTTCATCACCGTGGCCAACTGGTTCCGGACCACCGCGGTACGAGACGGTCAGAAATCGGATCTCGAGAAATCGTCGACGCTGGCCCGCAAGGTCGACGCCGTGGAAATCGCCCTCAATCGGGCCAGCATCGAAAAGCAGTACCGGCCCGAGGAATACCAGATCGCCATGGAGCGACTCAACCAGATCAAGAGCATGATGCCCACCCAGCGGCTTCAGGTGAGCGTCCCCTACACGGCCGATAACAACGACTCGCGGATCTTCTGCTCCCAGGGAGGTCAGCTCAGGCCCTCGCTCCTGGCCTGGCACGGACGACCTCCCGAGGAAGGGGAGGAGTCGACGATCCTCATCGAGGGCAAGAACTTCAGCGTCCACGACACGCATGTCATCGCCGGAGG
Organism: Isosphaeraceae bacterium; assembly: GCA_049966735.1. Lineage (GTDB taxonomy): Bacteria > Planctomycetota > Planctomycetia > Isosphaerales > Isosphaeraceae > Aquisphaera. The sequence goes on along the minus strand of JBMFUH010000180.1, from coordinate 7,795 downwards.
CAAGCCCGCCAAGTCCGAGCTAGTCAGCCGCAACCTCCTTGAGGTCACCATCGCCAAGGACGCTAGGTCGATGCCGGGCGAAGGTGGCAAGCCCCTGCTCGATATCAACGTCGCCACGCCCAACGGCGTGTCCAATCACCTGTTGATCGAGATGCAGCCCGCCCGCCCGCGGCAGGATCGCCCAACGACGGCGGACTTGCCGGACGTTCTCGACAAAGCCCCCAGCCTACCACAATCTGCCGCCCACGAGGCAACATCCAAGACAGCAAGCACGAAAGACTCCAAGACCACATCTCAAACTTCGACCCCAGGGCCAGAGGTCAAGACCAGGAAATAGACCCGGAACGACCTCCCGCGGAACCACTCCCGATCTCCTTGCGGAGACTGATCAGCGGAGTGGGTACTCGATTCGGGTCCATGCCGGTTGAGCAGGGCTTCCAAGGCTGCCTCGTCACGAAGTTGGGCGAACCGATCGAGCAGCTCCGCGTCCGGGACGGAGGTCATCGTTCCATCCTGCATCAGCCGGCTGATTGGAAGGGCCAGCCGCGGCGGTTGCATACGTTTTTTTCGGGAACACGAAAATCGCCGCGAAAGCCTCGCGAGGGTCCGGCTTTCACTTGGGGGTAGCGTCTGGAGCCGGCTTCGGGCGCGGCATATCATGAAGTCGGCATTTCCAAGACGGGACGGCCCTCTCGAGTCAACGCGGGAGCGAGTGACCCATTGTCGGTTCACCGATCCCCGGCTCTTCGGCCCTCCCCGCGCGATGTCTCCACGACACCAGAAAGGAGCCTCAGATGCCAGACAGCGTCTACAAGGTGATCGAGCTGGTTGGGTCCAGCCCGGAATCGTGGGAGAAGGCCACGGCCGCGGCCGTCAAGGCGGCCTCTCAATCGCTCCGCGACCTGCGGATCGCCGAGGTGGTTCAACTCGATGCCCACGTCGGCAAGGACGGCTCGATCGAGACCTATCGCTCCAAGATTCGCGTCTCGTTCAAGTACGAGGGGCATGGCTGATCGAGTCCTCTCGCTCTCCAACCAGAGACTCACCCGGTTGTCCAGTTCCGATACCACCGGGCCAGTCGAGAAGTCGAGGACCGCGAGACCTGACAACTTGACTGGCCGGTGGTTGAACAATAGGATATGAGTTTCGCCGATTTCTGCACGCTTCCTCCAGCAGCCGGACAGAGCACTGCTCCCGCCTCCGACGTGCGAGGACACAAACACTGTAAGGGTTTGAGGACACGAGGTTTATGCCGCGGAAAAAGTTTGGACGCAATCGCAAGAATCGCTGCCGCTTCTGCACCCCCGATGGCTGCCCCCGACCGGCCTACGTCGACTACAAGGACGTCGGCCTGCTCAAGAAACTGTGCACAAATCAAAGCAAGATGTTTTCACGCAAGAGAAGCGGCAACTGCGCGGCCTTCCAGCGGGCCTCGAGCGCCGCAGTGAAGCGCGCTCGGTTCATGGCACTCTTGCCGTACGTCGGCGAGTGAAGCCGCGGCCTGGCCTGCTCAGGGCTTGATCTGGCTCTTCGAGAGAAAGTCGCGGAACTGGAGATCCAGCGTCTTCAAAGGTACGCCCAGCCGGTCCGCCAGCGACTGACCGGAGGCGCGCTTGATCCTGCCGCGGTAGGCGTCGTAAACGTAGTCGAGAAAGGCGTCTCGATAGACTCCATCGTGCCACTGCATCAAAAACACGGTCAGGGCCATGCCCTGTTCGTAGTGAGCACTGACGCGGTCCGGCCGTGTGAAGGCGGGCTTGTCGAGTCCGATGAAGTGTTCGAGGGGAAGGAAGTTGCCCATGGCGAGCAGTTGCTGGGCGACCGCGAGCCGCATCCCCACGGGGCCGCCCACTTCGATCGACCCATCCGGTCGGGGCGTCACGGTCTCAAAGTAGGTTCCCAGCCCCTCGAACACCCAGTAATTCCCATAGTTATTCTCATAATGGTTCGGACCGGCGGTCTCGAACAGAAGCTGGTGTGAGACTTCGTGGTAGAGGGTGGCCGTGACGGGAATTTTGCCATCGGGGTCGCGGAAGAAATAAGCCGGCGCGCGGTTTGCCTTTCTGGACTGGGGTTGGTGGTAATAGCCCAGGCTCACTCCCTTTTCGGCGCCGAATCTGATCCGCAGATAGTCGTCGTATTCCTCCTTATTCGCAAAATAGAAGATCTGGTGACGGCGATAGGAAGACTCGCCCGTCAGGGTTGGTGAGCGAAACCGGCGGGCCAGGGGCAGATTCTCGCCCACGACGTCTGCCATGATCGTGAAGAAGAGGTCGTAAAACCCCTCCACGCGGCGAGCGAACTCGATGGCCTCGCTCAGCGGAACATCGGTGCGGATCTCGAAGTGCTCGGTGGTGATCTGCCAGGGATTCTTGAAGTTGGACCGCAGCGCGTCGGCCTCTGCCGCGGGCAGCCACTGGAGCTTTCGTTGCCCTCGTGAACTGGGTGCGGGCAGCTCGCCGATCTCGAGATGAGGCACCCAGTCGGCTGGCACCCAGCCGTAGACGGGATGATCGACGCTCCCTTCCTTGAGCCGGTTGACGGCAAACGGCCGGGCCCAGCCCCCGTCGTACGGGACGTATCCCAGAAGTCTGCGCGCCTCGGCATGATCGGGCTCTAGCTTGACAACCTCTCGCAGGCAGATCGCGGCCAGGGCGTAATGGGGCGTGCTTGCCGTGCCTGCTTGCTTGGCCAGGGCGAAAAGCTCGGAGGCTGTCTTTTCCCGGATCTGCCTGAGCTCCGTCCGCCAGTCGCCGGAAACCTCTTTCCCCTCTGGCTTGCGGCTGCCGCTGGCAACGCTGGCCAGGCCCTGGGCTTGAGCCGGAACGACCTCGGGCAGAAGTGTGATCCGAGTGGCCCCACTGGCAGGTTGCCTGGGAGGCAGGAGGCGGCGAATCTCGGCGATTTCTTCGGGCTTCACGCGGCCCGCCAGCCTGGAGGCCAGGCTTTCCAGGTCTTTGATCTCGCGCTCCTGGATCGCCTTGGCGGCCTCTTTCAACCTGGCATCCGCCTGGCCGGAAGCGGGCGGGGGAATCTGAACCACCAGGCAAAGCGAGAGGAACAGCGTGGGGGGCAGCATCGTCATCACTCCAAAGTGCGCCCGGGGCGCTACGGCAAGTCCAACGGCTTATTGGTTATGACGAGGCAAAACGCACCCCTATTCGATGATTCCCGCTCGCGGCCAGGGCGAAGCGGCTCGAGCGGATCGTCGCCCGGCTTGCACTTGGACTGGACGGATGGTCCGATTCACCGCACAATGCCGGGCGCTCAGCAGCCGGCGTGGGTTACTTGTAGGGCACGCTGTGCGAACCGATCCCCAGCCATTGCCCAAGGTCCGCACAGCGGGCCCTACAGGTGAGATGCAAGAGGCGAAGGAACCCGTTGGCCATGTGCTTCGCGGCGATTCTCTCTGCCAGGCAATCTGGGGTGCAACGGAAAGGAGCGGGTGGACCATGCGTGTTGGACGTTGTCGGATCCCCGGAATCATGCTGCTCGTCCTGGGGATTTTCCTGGGCTGGGGTCTGGCGAGCTTTCGTCCCGCTCCGATCCGGGCCAGCGGCGGCGATCACTCGGGAGAGTCGATCGTGGCCACCGGCCCCATCATGATTCGCTATGACGAAGGGAGCAAGGTCCAGGTTCCCCTCGAGGCGCTCTACATCCTCGATTACGAGGCGGGCCGGCTCTTCGGCACGGTCCCCGCGCTTCGGCAAACCGTGGGGTCGTCCAGCTACATTGGAGGCATTGCCGAGCGCGACCTGGTGGCCGACTTCAAGATCGATCTGGATAACGGACGGAAGCCCCATTTCCTCATGACCACCGGCTCGCTCGGCACTTACAGCGGAGGATGGTCCCCGCTTTACGTTTACGAGAATTCGACGAACCAGATCGCCCTGTACCGCATCCATGAGCAAACCGTGGGGATGAAGGTGAACACGCGGCTGGAGCTCCTGGAGATCAAGTCGCTGGCCAGGGCCGGCGAGCAGCCTCCCCGCCGGTGATCGGCGTCAGAATCCCCCCGGCCCGCCCGGTTTCGCCGCGCCTCCAGCGCCACCGCCGGCCGCCGTCTCTCCGCCGCCTTCACCTTCCTGCAGGATCGGAGCCTCACCGTAAGGGCGGGCTTCTTGATGGGTCAAAAGCCAGGTGGCCCGGGGATCGAAAACGTGCACCGGGTAGCGCTGATTACCGAACTTGCGGGAGACGGTATTGGGTTCATGCGTACCCGCCGCGCCATAGCGTGGAAAAACCTCTTCGGTGGTGTACTGGAAGAATCCCAGCCACTTATGATCAAGGCCTAAGCCAAATGGCGGCTTTTGTTTGTAGTCAATCGACCCGAAGATCTTCTTGTGCACCGGCGCGGTGTGGAACGAGAGGATCAGGATGGCCATCGTGACCAGCGACGTCGCCAGAGCGAAAAAGAGCCGGCCCGCGTGGTAGATGGGGGTCGGGAAACGGACCATGGCGGGCGCCAGGGTCTCGGTGGTCATGCGCAAGATCAGCACGGCCGCGCAGAAGATCGCCAGCATGGCCAGGGTATCGGAAAATCCCCAGCCGATCTTGGTGCTGTCGATCAGCGCGGCCAGCGGTTCATAGAAGTTGAACGCGATCAGTCCTCCGAAGAGGACGTCGAAGAACATGAGGGCTGCTCCCCACAATCCCTCGCTCGAGAGGGCGTAGGTCATGAGCAGGATCAGGAAGCCGAAGACCAGATCGATGATCCATCCCGGTACGTGCATAAGAACTCACTCCACTCTTCTAGAACGCGGAATGTGGAATTCGGAATGGGGAATGAATTGATTCCAGGTCCCAGATTCCACATTGAGAGCATTCCCTATTTTGTATCCACTCGCCACTCAGGCAAGCTCGGCCGCTGTCACTTCACGACCCGCAGCAGTTCATCGATGGACGTCCGCCCCTGGATGACCTGGCGCAGTCCGTCTTCCTGGATGTAGATCATTCCCCCCTTGCGGGCCTCGGCCTTGATCTTGTTGAGGGAGGGATTCTCGCGGAGCATTTCCCGGAGCGGTTCGGTGATGACCAGGAGTTCGTAGATTCCCGTCCGCCCCAGGTATCCGGTGCCGTTGCACTGCGGGCAAACCTGCTCGGGGTTCTCCGGCTTGCGATAGAAGACGTCGACCTTTTCCACCGGGAGGTTGGCCTTCTTGAGAAACTCGGGTTTGGGCTTGTAGGGCTCCTTGCAGTTGTCGCAGAGCACGCGGACCAGCCGCTGGCCGAGCACGGCGGTGAGGGCCGAGGAGATCATGAACGGCTCCACGCCCAGGTCGAGCAGCCGGAAGAGCGAGGTGATCGCGTCGTTGGAGTGGACCGTGGAGAAGACCATGTGCCCGGTGTTGGCCGCCTGGCAGGCGATGGTCGCGGTCTCCTGGTCTCGAATCTCACCGATCATGATCACGTCGGGGTCTTGCCGCAAAATGGACCGCAAGGCGGTGGCGAAGGTCTGGCCGGCCTTGGTGTTCACCTCCATCTGGGTGACGTTGTCCATGTGATATTCGATCGGGTCCTCGACGGTGATGATGTTCCGCTGGTAGCGGTCGATCTCCCGGAGCGCGGCGTATAGGGTGGTGGATTTGCCCGACCCCGTCGGCCCGCAGCAGAGGAACATGCCGTGGGGCTGGGTGACCAGGCTGCGCACCTGCTCGACCAGCTTGGTGCGCATCCCCAGGTCTTCGAGCTTGCTGATCTGCCCCGAGTTGTCGAGGATGCGCATGACCAGCTTTTCGCCGGCCTTGGAACCCGAGGTCGCCACGCGGAAGTCGAGATCGCGCGCCTGGAGCTTGGCCCCGAACGAGCCGTCCTGGGGCTTGCGCTTCTCCGAGATGTCCATCGCCGAGAGGACCTTGAAGACGTTGATCACGGCATCGCCGGTCGGCCGGTCGAAGGGCTCGGCGGCGTGGAGGATGCCGTCGATTCGATACCGCACCGAGAGCTGCTCGGTGGTCGGCTCCAGGTGAATGTCGGTCGCCCGGCGGAGCACGGCGTCGTAGACCAGCTCCTTGGCGGCCATGAACGAGCGCGATTCTTCGGCCTTGGCCACCCGGTCGGGGTCTTCCTTGACCATCCCCGCGCTCTTGCCGATGAACGTGATCGGCGGCCCGGCGCGGTCGATCGTCGACACGTCCTTGTTGAACATCGGCCGCATGCCCAGCTTGAGCAGGACATCGTTGGCGACCTCGCCCAGATGGTACGGCGTGAGCACTTTCTGATCGTCCGGCACGGTCTGGTTGCGCACGTAGCAGTAGGTCAGGATCGGGCCCACGTAGGCCAGGCAGAGCAGGGTCAGGCTCAAGGGGTAGATCGGGATGGCGAACACCAGGATCAGCCCGAGCACGCCGGAGAAGAAGACCACGCTGTTCCAGGTGGCGAACTTGAGGTTGTTCAGCTCTCTGGTGTCGTGCTCGACCCAGTCGGTGGTCCACGTCCAGAGCAGATAAACCACCAGCACCGGAACCAATTTGTACAGATTCAGGTAGAAACCCGGGCCCCGCGAGATATTGGGCGCCTGGGCCAGAAGGGGCGAGAAGACCTCGGCGGCGTCGACCCCGGCGGCGGCGCCCAGGGTCGCCACGAGGACGAGCGCGAGCACCAGGAACGGACGAATCATTAGCGAACCTTTCCCTACTTACAGAATACCAGGTTGAGCGATCGTAATCCCCTTGAGCGCCATTTTCAAACCCTCGGGGCTAGGAGCATACTCGAAAGCCGTCGCGCGCTCGATGTACTCATTGACCACAAGCAGGCGCAGGCTCTCCGTGAAGTCCATCATCCCTTCTTCCTTGCCGATGCGGATCGCGTCGCCCAGCTTGTTGTCTTCCTCGTTCATGATCAGCTTGCGCACCGTCGGGTTGGACAGCATGATCTCGTTGGTGGGAACGCGAGTCAATCCCTTGGCCGCCCACTCCTTGGTCGTCGGCAAGAGTTTCTGGGCGACGATCGCCTTGAGGTTGAACTCCAGCGACTGACGGAGCGTGGAGTGCATCTCGCGGGGGAAAAGGTCGAGCAAGCGGCCGATCGTCGAGGGCGCCGTGCCCGCGTGGATCGTGCCGAAGACGAGGTGCCCGGTCTCGGCGGCGTGCATGGCCGCGCTGAAAGTGTCGCGGTCGCGCAACTCGCCCACCAGGATCACGTCGGGGTCTTGCCGGACCGCGTGCTTGAGGGCCACGTCCCAGTCGATCACGTCGATGCCCACCTCGCGCTGGTTGATGATCGACTTGTCGTCCTTGAACGTGTATTCGATCGGGTCTTCCACGGTGACAATGTGCAGCCGCTCCCGCTCGTTCATGTACTGGAGCATCGAGGCGATGGTCGTGCTCTTGCCCGACCCGGTAACACCAGCCAGGATGATGATGCCTTGCTCGTACTTGGTGATCTCGGCCAGAACCGGTGGCAGATGCAGTTGCTCGAACGTGGGGATCTTGTTGTTGACCCGCCGCGCCACCAGGCTGAGCCGCCCGCGCTGCTTGAACAGGTTCACGCGGAACCGTGTTTCCGTATCGCCATCAAAGATGATGTGGGCGAAGTCGACGCCCCCTTCCTCGTCGAGAATTCCCCGCTGGCGGGGAGACAAGAGCGGATACATCAGCCGCTCCATGTCGGCGATGCTCAGCTTCGGAAGCTGCATCTGCCGCAAGACTCCGGCCAACCTCATCGACGGGCTGACGCCGACCTTGAGATGAAGGTCCGACGCCTGGTACTTCATCACCATCCGGAACAGCTTGTTCGCCTCCGGCTCATTGGCCATGGTCTCCACGTTCGCTTCAATGCCGGTAGACATGGGCTG
>JBMFUH010000179.1:3872-9635 GCA_049966735.1 Isosphaeraceae bacterium | reverse complement strand
GGACCGTGTGCAGGTGATGCCGGTCATCGACGGGCCGACCGACATGATGATCTTGCCGTCCTCCACCCTGACCTCGCCCGCGTTGTAGAAGTCGGCCTTCTTCCAGCCCTCCAGGCTCTTGCCGTCGAACAGCACGATCTTCTCCGACTTGCCGGCAACCGGGGCCTTGCCCTCCTGGCCGGCGCCCATTGAGCCTAAAATCGTGAGGAGTGTCAGGCTGATGAGTGTCGGGCGACAAGTGGTTGTCATGTCGACTCCTCTGCGTTTTCTGGGGGAGCGGAAACAAGAAACACGAGGCGTGCCCTCTCATTTATTCATCGTAAACGAACCGGAAACGAGAGTCGATTGGCCGGTCTTTCCGGATGATCGGCGGCCGCGATCGGGACGGAGGCCCCTTGTTTCAAGAGGGATGAGGATGTCCAATGATCCTGTCGGTCCCATTCGCATGAGCGGCACCAAATGTCTTTCAAATGTGGAGGACGCGGCCATGACGAACACACGAGTTCACCGGATCTTGAACGAGGTTGAATGTCTGGCATTTCCCGGCGTGTTCGACACCCTCTCGGCCCGGATCGCGCACCACGTCGGCTTTCCGTTGGCGTTTGTTTCCGGATACTCGGTCGCGGCGACGGCGATCGGCGAGCCGGACCTGGGCCTGCTCACCCAGACCGAGATGATCGACCGCGCCCGGCGCATCTGCATGAGCGTGCCGATCCCGATCATCGTCGACGCCGACACCGGCTACGGCAACCCGCTGAATGTCCACCGGACCGTGAACGAGCTGATCGCCGCCGGGGCGGCGGGATGCTTTCTCGAAGACCAGATGTGGCCCAAGAAATGCGGCCACATGCGAGGCAAGCGGGTGGTCTCCCGCGAGGATTTCGTGCAGAAGATCGCCGCCGCCGTGGACGCCCGCAGCGACCGCGATTTCTTCATCGTCGCCCGCACCGACGCCGTGGCCGCGCTGGGGCTCGACGAGGCGATCCATCGCGTCGAGGCCGCCCGCGCCGCGGGCGCCGACGCGAGCTTTGTCGAGGCCCCGACGTCGCTGGACGACCTTCGGGAGATCGGCAAGCGAGCCCCGGCGCCCAACGTGGCGAACATGATCGAGGGCGGCAAGACGCCGGTCCTGCCCAGGCGCCAGCTTGCCGATCTGGGGTTCCAGCTCATTCTCTATCCACTCACCGGTCTCTTCGCGTCGGCCCGGATCATCGATACGATGTACCGGAAGTTGAAAGACGAGGGCACAACCCTGGGCAACGAGGAAAAGCTGATGACCTTCGCCGAGTTCAACGGGCTGATCGGCGTCGAGGCCAAGTACGCCCTCGCCGAACGCTTCGGAGCGGATTCCCATGCGTCCTGAGCAGAGCATCCAGGTCGGTCACAACATCGATTCGCATCATGATATGATATGTCCATCGAAATCATGACTGACAATGACCCCGAGCCGAGCGCCGGCAACGTCCTTGATCTCCTGCTGGCGTTCCGCCGCTCCCAGACGCTGTTCGCCGCGGTCTCGCTGGGCGTCTTCGACGCGCTGTCTCGAGGTCCGAGGACGACGGCCGAACTCGCGGCCGAGCTGGGCTCGAATCCTTCGGTCCTCGAGCGCTTGCTTGACGCCTGCGTGGGGCTCAAACTCCTGGTCAAGCAAGTTGATCGCTATGCCAACACTCCCGAGGCCGACGCGTACTTGACCAGCACCAGCCCTTCACGCCTCACCGGGTACATCAACTACTCCAGCCGCGTTCTCTGGTCGCTCTGGGCTCATCTTGATGATGCCGTCCGCGAGGGAACACACCGCTGGCAACAAGCGTTCGGCTGGGATGGGCCCATCTTCTCCAGCTTCTTCCACTCCCAGGAGTCGAAGCGCGAGTTTTTGATGGGCATGCACGGGTACGGTCAGATCAGCTCTCCTCAGGTGGTTTCGGCCTTCGACCTGAGCGGCTTCCGACGCCTGGTCGACCTGGGAGGCGGCACGGGGCACCTCGCGATCGCCGCCTGCGAGCGATACTCCGAGCTCGAAGCCATCCTCTTCGACCTGCCCGAGGCCGCCGAGTTGGCGCGGGAGATCATCGGAGCTTCCCCGGTGTCCGGTCGTGTCCGGTTCATTCCCGGCGACTTCTTCAACGATCCCTTGCCCTCGGCCGATCTTTACGCCCTCGGGCGAATTCTCCACGACTGGTCCGACGACAAGATCCTCGCGCTGCTCGGGCGCGTTTACCAGGCGCTTTCCCCTGGCGGCGGCATCCTGATTGCCGAGAAGTTCCTCCTGGAGACCAAGGACGGCCCCGACCTGACCCAGATGCAAGATCTCAATATGCTGGTTTGCACCGAGGGCCGCGAACGGTCGCTCTCGGAATATGCCGACATGCTTGCGCATGCAGGCTTTGTGGAGGTGCAAGGCATGACGACAACGGCCCCGCTCGACGCGATCCTGGCCACGAAGACCTGATTGTCCGATGTTTCGTCACGATCGCCCACCTCTCGGCGATTTCCAGGCGGAAGACCCTCGAATGAGCGCGAACGTTGGCCTATCATAGTGGTAGAAAGAACGCTGGGGTTCGATCGTTTGGGTGTGCCTCGCGAGAATTGAGGTCAAACCCGATGCTTCCCATCGGCCACCGGGAACGAGGGCTCGCCCTCGAGGTTGCCCGCAGAGCACTCCTGGAATTTCTGGCTCGAGGCGCGGTCCCGCGCTATCGCACCTCGTCACCGTGCTTGCTCCAGGTCCGCGGCGCGTTCGTCACGCTGCGCACTCGCGAAACGGGCGAACTACGGGGCTGTCGCGGCGAATGCCGTCCGGTCCGCCCGCTGATCGAATCGGTCATCCGCCAGACGATCTCCTCCGCCGTCGACGATTCGCGATTCGCCAGCGTGACCGAAGAGGAGGTCTCGAGCCTGACGATCCGGATCAGCGCGCTCTCGCCGCTTTGGCGCATCGAGCCCGAAGAGATCGTCGTGGGCCGGCACGGGCTGGTCATCGTCGGGGGCAACGCGTCGGGACTGCTCTTGCCCGAGGTGCCAGCGATGTTCGGTCTGCGGACTGCGGAAGAGTACCTGGCCGCCCTCTACCGCAAGGCCCGGCTGCCCCGCGAGCCATCCCCCGAGATGGTCGACGAGCTTTACGCGTTCGAGACCGAATCCTGGGGAGAGGACGACGACGAAGCTGGCGAGTGAGGCGGCCACGACCTGTTCGCACCCCCTCCGGACGAGTGAACGCAATACTCCCTCGACCTCTCTTCCGCTTGGGGACAGAGATCCGGTCACTCCCGTGGCCCCACCGTACTCAGGTCGATCGGCCGAAAGCCCAGCCGAAACGCGGGCGAATCGGGCCCGAGACGGAAATCGCGTCCCGCGGCGTCGCGGAACCGCGGGTCGGCAACAACGGAATGGACATCGAGCCCCTTGGCCTTCCACTGGTCGAAGGTGTACTTCATGAACGAGACAGGCTTCCCCTCGTCTTGCCAGTAGAGGTTCTCGTCCCAGAGCGTGCGGAACGACGGCCAGTCGGCCTCCTTGATCAGCGGGCCCTCCTTCCAGACGACGATGTTCCGCGCGAAGACCTCACCCTTCGGCTGGGGCGCGCCGGTCGGAGCGTCACCGTAAACTGTCAACTGATATTGATTCCCATAGGCGAAGACGTTGTTGAGCACGATGTTGCCGAAGCAGTTGAAATTGGTGCCGAAGCCGCCCGCCACCGCGTCGTGCACGACATTGTTCTCGACGAGGATTCCCGAGCAACCGTTGTCCAGAATGATCCCTTCCCCGGCCCCTTGCCAGAACGAGCTACTGTGTACGTCATGAACATAGTTGTTCCGAATCACCGTCCCCGGCGACGTCCCCAGGGCGTAGATGGCGCAGTGGGCCCCGAGCGGTCCCGTCCCGATATCGTGGCAGTGGTTGAACTCGACGACATTGTCGCGGGCACGCTGGAGCGGGAAATACGACCAGGTCCAGCCGACGGAAACCGCCCACATGACCGGCCCGGAAATCTCGTTGTGGGAGACGAGGTTGCGGCTCGACTGGCCGATCCAGACGGCCGGCGAGCCCAGATAGACCTGACCCGCGCCGAGGAAGCGGTTGTCGGAGACGATCGTCGACCGGGTCTCTTGGGCGTCGTCGCGGGCGTTCCTGGGCTCGCCGATCTTGACGCAGCCGGCGCCCAAGTCGCGCATCGTCGTGCGCGTCACCGCGCAGTCTCGACATCCCTTGCGGAACTCGACACCCCAGCCGCCCAGGTGCGCGAAGTCGCATCGATCGATCCGGCAGTCGACCGCGCCGTCGACGAGGACCGCCGATGGAGCCGGCAACTCGCCTTGCTCGTAGGCAAACCCCGCGGCAGGAAGCGACCAGGTGGTGTGCTCGAAGCACAATCCCCGGAAAATGACGTCCCGCACGAGGCGGCGCGATGCCGCGTCGCCCTCGATCCGGACCAGGTGCTCGACCGCCGGAGCGACCACTCGAACCCGGCTCATGTCCTCGCCGGGAAGCGGGTGATAATAGACGACGCCCCGCGCCCGGTCGAGATGCCACGAGCCGGGCGTTCGGAGTCCTTCATAGACGTTATCCACATAATAACCGCCCGACCACGTGAGCGGCCGCCAGCTCATTCCCATGAACATAGCAACATGGTTTTTTTCGTCGATGGCCTTGATCCGGAGCCGGGCCTCCGTCCAAAACTGGAGGACGACGATCTCGACGTCGCTGAGGTTCTTCCACTGCTTGTCGATGTCGCCCGGCTTGAACTGGAACGACCAGCGGTCGCGTTCCGAGGCCGGCGGCGGGTTGCCTGCCCACCCGCTGGCGTCGATCTGTGCTGGCGCATGCAGGGAGTACATTCCAACCTCGGGCAAACGGGCGCGGGGCCGCCGCTGACCGTTCACGAAGAGCTGGCGAAACGACCAGTCCCCCTGCCGGGCGTCGGGCGCCTCGGCCTTCCAGAGAGCACCGTCGCCACGCGTCCAGCCCGTGACCACGCGCCCGCCCGTGAAGACCGCCCGCCCCCGCTCGCTGGCCTCGTAGGTGACCGGAGCGTCAGGCGAGCCCGAATCCTCGGGGAGAAACGTGACTGCCTCCGCCACGCGATACAGACCAGGTTTCACCAGCACGGTGACCGGCTCACCACGCACACCGGCCGCTCGAAGCCGCCGCAACGCATCGCGTGCGCCCTTGAGGCTGGCGACCGGACCATCGCCGCAGTCCGCGGAGGCTTCCGCGCGGCGGCCCGACCAGGCGTCATTTCCATCTGGCGCGAGGTAGAGTGTTGCCGCCGGCGCGGGCGGTATCGCGACCAGGAAAAACGCCGTCAGGAGCCAGGCCGGGAATACCCTCGGATTTGTCCCCCTCTTTCCTGCTGATCCAGGCCGCCTGGTCGAGGCCGGCCCGGATGGCATCCCAAATGATGGCTCGTGCATCGTCGTGCCCTCTCGAAAGGTCGCTCCACCGCGTTCCTCGATCTTCGCCGTCATGAACTGTCAGTATATAACTCGCACGGGCCCGGTTGATCCATCCCCGGGCTCGGCCAAGGCGGTCGCGAAACACCGGAGCGGACCCGAGCACTCCTCGAAACCGCGTCGACACATGCATGCCTCGCCAGGCGATCAACCTGTCGCCTCCGAGGCTCTGGGTGTACCTGCCGGTCCTCATAATCGATACAGCCGTCCATACCGGCGTGACCCACAAGACTTGCCCAAACGTTGTGAAACCACGACTTTTCTCGGCGGGTTGTTGAATCTCATCGCGCGAAACCGTGACATTGTGTGA
>JBMFUH010000179.1:0-3772 GCA_049966735.1 Isosphaeraceae bacterium | reverse complement strand
CATGGACCGCTCCGTCGCCTCACAGCCCCGAAAATCTGGTCCAGAGTGTGACATTGTGTGACATGGACCGCTCCGTCGCCTCACAGCCCCGAAAATCTGGTCCAGAGTGTGACATTCCGTGATCTTGTCCAATAATAACCCGAATTTTTTTAGACGCGATCTCGACGTCGAATCGCCGCGGACGGGAAAGCTCGCCGGTCGGCCGGGTGCTTGGCCAAGCTGGGGACCGCTCACATGGATTGTGCAGGAACCGTGAAGACTGGGTGGGCGGCGTCGGGCTGCTCGAAAATGCCTTATCCGAGAACGAGTTGCCAATGAGCGACGGATTGCTCCATTGTAAGGATGTGGTATGGTTTTACAAATGATTCCTATTTCCCGGACATTCCTCCCACTTTCCCGATTCCCACCCCTCCCATCGCTCATAACTCATAATCCCGTTCCTATTCGTACTTTTACTCTCGCCCCGACGTCACGCCATCAGGTCGGCACGCTGGGGGCCTCTCGCCAAGGCGCAAAGCTCACCAGGAGCATCCAGCCCCTTCCGGCACGCCCGAAGTTATCATTGAACAGCGAGGGAAAACTGGTTGCTCCCTCGTGCCAGCCGTCCAAAACGATCCCTCGAATCACCGTAAACCGAAGACAGGCCTTGACACCGCGAAGCCCCCCCAGGGCTTGACACCGCGAAGCCCCCCCTCACGACTGCTGGTAGTTCGTAGCGGCCACGCCGCATCGTCCGCATGCGAAAAGGTAGTAGATGCCCTCGGCGTATTCCTCGTGGTCCTCGTTCGACAACTGGGCGATGAACGGCATCGGCTGTTGACAAACCCGACACTCAGGATACTCGGCCTCCTGGACCCAGGTCGGGTGACCGCCGATCTGCGAGAACCCCTCGACGGGTGCGAGCCAGTCGGCGGATTCCAGCGGCTGGCGGGCTCGTGAGCCGAGCACGAGGCACCCCTCGGCAACTTGACCCATTCCTCGCTTGGGTCGGGCAAGTAGTCCGGCCTGGGGTTCGACTCGTGCCAGGTCGATGAGCCGTCCTCGCCGACCCTCGTGTACACCGTGCCGTAGCAGGAGCAAACCTCGCAGGTGGCGATTCGCAAACGGCCCTCGAATGGCATGAGGAGCGGGATCGGGTAGCTCTTGAGGTCGAGATCGAGAAGGGTAGTCAAGTTCCGTCCGCGCCAGCCGCACGTACCCTCGTGATCGTCCACTGTTCCGGAGGGGTAATCAGCCCACTTGACCGGCCTTCACCGCCCGCCCTCTTCGATGATCCGCGTCAGCCGGTAGACGCCGGTCGTGGGGTTGCATTCCGGATCACTTTGGGCCTGCCGGTCCAGGACATCAGCCCTTCTCTCGGCGGTTCGGGCGATCCGCCGACCAGGCTAAAACCTCACAGGAACGGGATGGCGCCGTAGCGCCCCCGAAGATAGCCCCGCTCCACCCGCGGCGTTGCCCCGGCTTGCCGCGCCTGGAGAATCAAGTTAGCCTGTCCAGAATGCCAAATGCCAGATGGCAAATGGCAGATGGCAAACGGCAAATGGCAAACGGCAGATGCTAAATGGAGTCAATTCCGCATTCACCAGCCACTAGCCACGAACCACTAGCAACTGGCAACTGGCCACCAGCCACTACTCACCAGGCACAAACCATGATGAGCGTCGACGAGGCACAGAAGAGCGTGCGGCAGGCGGAATCCGCGGGGCAGCTTTCCGCGACGGCGGCGGCCGCGATCGACCGCTGGCTGACCGAGGCGCCGTTCGCCAAGTACCGTCCCCGCCTGCTCGAAGATATCGCCGATCAGCACTGGAAAGCCCTCGACGACGCCTTCTTCGCCGTCCTGGAGTTTGGCACGGGAGGCCGGCGGGGCATGATGTATCCCGTGGGCACTAACGTGCTCAACGAGCGGACGATCGCCGAAAGTGCTCGCGGACTCGCCGATTATGTCACCACTCGCAAGGGGCCCGATGCCCCCCGGTCGTGCGTGATCGCCCGCGATTGTCGGCATAACTCGCCCGAATTCGCCGAGCTCTGCGCGAGGGTGCTTGCCGCCGCGGGGTTCAAGGTCTACCTCTTTCCCGAGGCCCGTTCCACGCCCTTGCTCTCCTTCGCCGCGAGGCATCTGCACTGCGACGCGGGCATCATGATCACCGCCTCGCATAATCCCCCCGCCGACAACGGCTTCAAATGCTATGGCGCCAGCGGCGGCCAGGTGATCCCGCCCGACGACGAGGGAATCATCGACTGCGTGAAGCAAGCTTCCGACCGCGAGATCCCCGAGGTTTCCTTGGCCGAGGCCCAGGCCGACGGCCGGATTGTCCTGGTCGGCAAGGAAGTGGACGACGCCTACATCCAGGCAGTGGTCGGCGAGTCGGTCAGCCATGCGCGAGACCTCTCGATCGTCTACACGCCGCTGCACGGCGTCGGCGAGACCTCGGTAGCCGCGGCGCTGGCCTCGGCGGGGTTCCAGAAAGTGAATATCCTGGCCTCCCAGCGCACGCCCGACGGTGATTTCCCCAACGTTCCGGGCCACGTCTCGAACCCCGAAAACCCACGTGCCCTCGAAGCGGCGATCGCCGAGGCGAAGGCGACGGGTGCGGACCTCGTGCTGGCCAGCGACCCCGACGCCGACCGGATCGGAGTGGGCATCCCCGTCACCGGCGATCCCAACGGCGAATGGACCACGCTCGACGGCAACCAGATCGGCGTTCTCCTGGCCTCGTTTGTGATGAAGGAATCCGAGGCCCTGGGAAAGCTGCGGACCGACCATTACCTGGTCACGACGTTGGTTTCCACCCAGATGGCCGCCGCGCTGGCCAAGCGGGAGGGAATCCGCACCGAGGACAACCTATTAGTGGGCTTCAAGTGGATCGCCGAGCGGATCGACGAGGCCGGCCCCGCCGGGTTCCTCTTTGGCTTCGAGGAATCGCACGGCTACCTCAAAGGCACCCACGCCCGCGACAAGGACGCCGCCGTCGCCTCGTTGCTCTTCGCCGAGCTGGCGGCTACCACGAAAGATCGCAAGCAGACAGTCATGGAGTATCTGAACGACCTGTACGTCGACGTCGGCCATTACGGCGAGCACCTGATCAACAAGACGTACAAGGGGCGAGAGGGGGTGGAGAAGATCCAGGCGCTGATGAAGGCGTTCCGCACGGCCCCGCCGCGGACGATCGCGGGGGCTGCGGTCACGGAGGTGTACGACTACCAGACGCACGAGATCCGTGACCTGGCCGGCAAAAGCGCTCCGCGCCCTCTGCCCCAGCCCTCGGGCGATCTGCTCCTCTTCCACACGGCACTTCCTGGGGTGCGGTTTGCCGCCCGGCCTTCCGGCACCGAGCCGAAGATCAAGTTCTACCTGTTCGCCCGGACCGAAGTGCCAGGACCGGCTTACCTTGAAGCAGCCAAGGCCGAGACCGCGAGCCGGCTTGACCGGATGGCGAGGGATATTGAAGAATATGTTGCGGGGGTAAAGTAAAAGAAGGGTCCGCGGTGGGGACCGTTGGCCGGGGAAGCTGGTCCGCACAGCGGACCCTACATGGCTCTTACTCCTACTCCATTCTCGGTGGGGTTCAGAATCAGGATCAGGATCAAGAGCAGAAGCAGGATTGGAGCGCCTCACAGTCGCGTTGCGCAAGACCGAATGTGTTTCCCGGATGGGGACGGGGAGAATCGGCGACGGATGAACACGGGTGAACACGGATGGGATGCGGGGATGAGGGCCGGCGAGGCAGCCCCGGCGCCGGGGGCATTCAGGACATGTCCTCTCTCC
>JBMFUH010000178.1:0-9640 GCA_049966735.1 Isosphaeraceae bacterium | reverse complement strand
GTCCTGAACGCCGGGCACTTCGTGGCCGTCGATCCAGACCTTCGTCTCCCAGTGCACGCGCTCGAACACGAGCGACACACGCTTTCCCTTCCAGGAGCCGGGAATCAACAGATCATACTGATACCAGGCTGGTCCCTCGTAGGGGTAAAGCCGGTAGAGGCCGTCGAGTGTCGGCTTGACCGGATTGGGCTTGCCCAGATGCGCAAGGTCGGTTGAGCCGGGCAATGCGATCGTTCCGGGCAGTTGCCGGTCGAACCATCGTTCCTGCTCACCGACGCGCTTGGGGTCAAGCTGCACCCGCCACGATCCGGCGATCGAGCGGGTCTCGGCGGCACGGGCCGCGCCTGACAGAGAAAAAGCGACACACACGGCCGCCAGGCCGACAATCTGATGACCTCTCATGGCTCACCCGGGTCTTGCGTGATGGTTCTAGTCCTTTTCCGCCGCCCAGCGGATGCTCCCCGTGAGGAGTTTCGGGAAGGCCGGGTTGGTCCAGGCCTCGGCATCGTGGCCGGCCTGCAGGTAGACGATACGGCTCTTGCCGTAGTGGTTCGTCCAGGCGAACGGCACGGCGTTCTTGGGGTTGTCGGTCGTCAACAGGATGTGGACCGAGGGGGCCACATAGGTCTTGCCGTAGGTCTCATCGTGGATCACGAAATCATGCAATCCTTTCGTGATCGGATGGTCTTTGTCGGCGATCTTCACGGAGATGTCCTGGTCGTGCTCGTAGGTCGACGGGCCATAGTCGCGGCCGTCGATCGTTTGCTTCTGATTGAGCCAGCTTCCACCGATCACCTTGTGGTACTCGGGCCACTGGAGATTGCTGCCCAGGTTGTGATGCAGCGAGACAAAGCCGATCCCGCGCTGGAGCAGGGCCAGCAGTCCGCGCTGCTGCCCGGGGGTCAGTTTGCCAACCATGTCGTAGCAAACGATGACGTCGTAGTTCTTCTCGAGGCCGGGTTTGAAGAGGTCGGCCGACTGGGGCAGGGGGGCCTTGGTGTAGGTGACGCCGGGCAGCGCGTCCCACATCGCGAAGAATTCCTTCTCCTGGAAGTCGTGCCCGCCGTAGGTCAAGAGCACGCGCGGCTTGCCCTCAGCCGGTGCCGCGGCGCGGCTGGCCGCCGCCAGGACAGCCAAGCAGGATAGCGCGACGATGAGCTGTTTTCGCATCAGTAGTCTCCTCCATTTCGAGTGGCGAATGGCAAATGGCAAATGAGCCCACTCCCACCGCTCACTGCCCACTGCCCACTCTCACAGCGTCCACGGCGATCGCATAGGGCGGTGGAGCATGGCGGTCGCCTGCGAATCGCCGATGATCTCTTCCTTCCGCGGGTCCCAGGTGATCTTGCGATCGAGCCGGACGGCGATGTCGCACATGTGGCTGATCACATCGCTGCGGACGGCATCGGGCAGCGGACTGACGGTCGCCCCGCGCGCTTTCACGGCGTCCACGAAGTTCTGGTAATGGTTGGTGCTCTTGAGCAGATGCACGTCGTGAGGACCCGGGCGATCCTTGAGCAACGACTTCGGTTCGGCATCCCAGTCCTGGCGCCAGACCCTGATCCAGCCTTCCGAGCCGATGAACTTGGTCGAGTCGTTGCCGGGCTTGAAGGTCATCGTCACGCCGCCCTTGAAGGCGAACTTCATGTCCCAGTCGTAGACGGTGTCGTAGAGACCTGTCTCGGGGACCTTGCCGGTTCCCTCCACGGTCCAGGGCCCAGCGAGGTCGGCGTCGCAGCCCCAGACCAGGACATCCAGCGGGTGCGCTCCCCAGCCGCCCAGATAGCCGATCGACTGGTCGTAGATCCAGTAGGTGCCCTGCGGCTTGCAGCGATCGACGGTGTAGGGCTTCTTCGGCGCGGGGCCGAGCCAGGTGTCGTAATCGAAGCCGGGCGGCACGGGAGCTTCCTGGGTCGATCCGCCGGAGCCCCCGTTGGGAGCGATGACCTCGAGGGAGCGGATCTTGCCGATCCGGCCGCTTCTCACCAGCTCGCAGCCGATCCGGCAATGCTCGGAGCTGCGCTGTTGCGTGCCGTACTGGAACACGCGGTTGTGCTCGCGGAAGACGCGGCGGCAGGCCAGGTCTTGCTCGACGCACAGGCCCAGCGGTTTTTCGACGTAGCAGTCCTTGCCCGCGCGGGCCGCCATGATGGCGATGGGCACGTGCCAGTGGTCGGGCGTCGCCACGATCACGGCGTCGATGTCGGATCGGGCCAGAATCTCCCGAAAGTCGGCGTAGGCCTTGCCGTGGCACTGGCCCGCGCGACGCTCCCGGCGATCCTTGTAGGCGTCGGCGACAGCTACGCTCTGGGCCCCCTTCACCTGCTGGAACTGGCTGAACAGGAAACTGCCCTGGTTGCCCACGCCGATGTGGCCCAGGGTCACACGCTCGCTGGCGACCGCCTTGGCGCGCGATCCCAGAGCAGCAGTGGTGATCACGTAAGGAAACGCCACCGCGCTTGCTGACCCGCGGAGGAAACCACGTCGAGTCAAATCTTTGGTCGTCATCGCACTCTCCGTGTTTGTTTGTTTCTTTCAATCCACGCTCCGTTGGAGCGACGAGAGAATTGTGGCTCAGGTCGTCGGGCCACTGGCAGGGACTGACAATTCACCATCCCACAGCATCGACCCGGCATCAAGACGCTGCCGGTTCGGTTTCTCGGGATCACTCGCCAGCCTCAAGCTTCAACCAGAGAAGGCTCATCAAGGGCGGCGGAGAGCGGCAGAGCGATTTCTTCCAGCGACGTTCGCTCCGCCTTGACCCCAAACACCGCGACCACACCGACGGTGCAGAGCAAGAGCAACGACGCGAACAGATCGCCGTATATGAGAGTGATCCGGGAACCAGAGTCGATCAACGAGCCGAAGAGCCAGGGCGCCAGGGTCCCGCCGATGAGCGTGCCCAGAGCAAAGAAGAGCGCGATCACCATTCCCCGCAGCTCGAGGGGAAAGATCTCGCTCACGGTCAAGTAGGCCGAACTCGCGGCTGAAGAGGCGAAGAAGAAGACGAGGACCCAGAGCAAGGTCTGGCTGCCTGGCGTCAACAGACTGGTCGCGAAGAGCACGCCCGTCACTCCGAGCAGCACCGCGGAGGCGGCATAAGTCGCCATGATCATCGGCTTGCGGCCAACCGTGTCGACGAAGCGGCCCAGAATCAGCGGACCGAGAAAATTGCTCAGCGTGAACGGCAAAAGATAGAGCCCCGTCTGATCGGGGTGAACCTTGCAGAAATCCTTGAGCACCAGGGGAAACGTGAAGAAGAGACCGTTGTAGAGAAATGCCTGGGATATGATGAGCGCAAGGCTCAGCACGGTTCGCCCGGGGTACTTCCGCAGCATGACGCTACCCAGCTCGGTGCAGCCGATCGGTCCCCGGGGCTGGATCGTCATCCAGTGATCCACCTCTGGAAAAGAGCCGACTGCGGGGTCTTGCTCGATCTGGCGATCCAGGTTTGCCAACACCCTCTCGGCCTCGTCCTGTTCGCCGTGCGCGAGCAGCCAGCGCGGGCTTTCGGGCACGAACCGCCGCAGGTGGCGGAAGAATGCGAAGCTGGCGAAATTCCAGGAAATCGCCGTGAGAAACGCGGATGCAAGGTACAAGACCAAGGTTGTCGTGAACAGCTTCTTGCGTCCCAGCCGGTCCGTCAGATCGCCGAAAACGAGCGCTCCGAGAACGACCCCGATGAGATAAACCGTTGCGAGCAGCCCGAGCTGGCTGCCGCTGAAACCAAGGCTCTCCGGCTCCTGAAGTCTCGTGCTCACGGCGCCGATGAGCGTCACTTCGAGACCGTCGATGACCCACGTGATCCCCAAAGCCGTGACCACAAGCCAGTGCCAGCGGCTCCAGGGCAGACGGTCCATCCGGCCAGGGATCTTGGTCCGGAACTTCCGAGCCGACGCGTGCTCCCTGATTGACATCCCACTCTCTCGACGAGGCTATACCTCGAGCGGTCACGGGTGAGCCGTTTCGGGAAGGCGAGCCGCCAGGAAGACGGGCTCAGCAGGAGCTTCGCCCTCCCGATCAGGGCGCACTCGAGCGTCCCAAGCTGGGGATCTTCGACGGCCTGAAGCTGACGATCGACCCGGCGGTCGACTTCGAGATGCAGTGTTTTCTCCTGCTGCATCTCTTCGGCCATTCGGTGCAGTGGGTGGCACCGTCGTACCGGCCGGAGATCATCGGGGCGAAGGAGGACAATCTGGGCCCGTCTCAGCGACATTCCCCGAGAGAAGCTTTGCGGCGCTTCAACCCGCCGCCGCGCCCACTGGCACCACTTGCGGCAGGGCGGCGACGTCGTCGGCGTGTTCGCGGGCCATGTTCTGGAACACGATCTGCGAGCGGATGGCCGGCTGGTCGGGCTTGGGTTTGATCCGGCGGTAGGTGCCGTCGGGCTGAAGTTCGCGGGCCTTGACATTGTCGGAGAGGACGATGGCCAGAATGCGGTCGATGATCCGGCTGCGCAGCGCGGGGGCCTCGATCGGGAACATCAGCTCGACCCGGCGGCGGAAATTGCGGGGCATCCAGTCGGCCGAGGACAGGAAGACCTCGGGCTGGCCGTCGTTGAGGAAGTAGGCGATCCGCGAATGCTCGAGATACTTGTCGAGAATGCTGATCACACGGATATTTTCCGACGCCCCCGCGACGCCCGGCCGGAGGCAGCAGATGCCGCGGATCAGCAGGTCGATCTTCACGCCTCCCGTGGATGCTTCATAAAGAGTCCCGATGATCTTTGGATCAACAAGTGAATTCATCTTGGCGATGATCCGGGCGGGCCGGCCGGCCTTGGCGTGCTCCGTCTCGCGCTCGATCAGCGATTCCAGGCGGCTGGCCAGATGCATCGGAGCGACCACGAACTTCTTCCAGGGCCCTCCCTGGGAATAGCCGGTGAGCAGGTTGAACACGGCGCTTGCGTCCTCGCCAAACTCGGGCCGGCAGGTGAAGTAGGTGAGATCGGTGTAAAGGCGAGCCGTGGTCGGGTTGTAGTTGCCCGTGCCCAGATGGACATAGCGGCGAATGCCGTCGTGCTCGCGGCGAACCACCAGGGCCGCCTTGCAGTGGGTTTTCAGGCCGACGATGCCGTAGACCACATGCACGCCGGCCTTCTGGAGCATCCGAGCCTTGTCGATATTGTTTTCCTCGTCGAGCCGGGCCTGCAACTCGACGAGAGCCGTGACCTGCTTGCCGTTCTCGGCGGCGCGGGCCAGGGCGTTGATGATCGGGTTCGAGTCGGCCGTCCGGTACAGGGTCATCTTGATGGCCAGCACCTGGGGGTCGTCGGCGGCCTGCTCGATGAACTGCACGACCGTGCCGAACGATTCGTAGGGATGGTGAACTAGGATGTCGGACTCGCGGATGGCCGTGAACACGTTCTTGCCGCGCGCCATGCTGGCAGGCATCTGCGGCTCGTAGGGCGGCTCCCTGAGATCGCGGAACCCCTCAATCTTGTATAGACCCGCCAGCGCCGTGAGGTCCACGGGGCCGGGAACCCTGTAGACGTCGCGCTCCTCGAGCTCCAGCGCGGAAGCGGAGAGAAGCTGCGCGAGAAACCCATCGTCGGCTCGATCCGAGATTTCCAGGCGTACCGGAGCACCCCATTTCCGCTGTCGAAGGGTCTCCTGGATGGTTGAGAGGAGACTGCTTTTCACCTCGTTTTCCTGGATCGTCAGGTCGCTGTTCCGCGTGGCCCGGAAGGCCACCCGCTCGATGACCCGGTAACCGCCAAAGAGGGCATCAAGCCTGGGTGCGATCACGTCCTCGAGCAAGACGAAGCGGCGCTGGCCGTCTCCTTCGTCGGGAAGCGGGACCAACCGGTTGAGAACCGAAGGGACCTGGAGCACGGCGTAGAGCAAGCGGCCATGCTGGCTGATCGACTCGATGCGCAACAGCAGGTTGAGGCTCTTGTTGTGCACGTGGGGAAACGGGTGCGCCGGGTCGATGGCCAGGGGAGTGAGCACTGGGTAGACCTGGCTGTCGAAGTATTGGTCGAGGAATCGGTTCTGGCTGGACGTCAATTCCTCGGCCGGGCAGATGCGAATGCCGTGGCCCTTGAGCTCGGGATGGATGTCCCGCAGCCAGGTCTCGTAGACTCGCGCGACGAAGTCGTGGGCCCGGCGCGCGATCTCGAGCAACTGAGCCAGCGGCCCCATGCCGTCGGGGGGCACGTCCTGGGGCTCGAGGTTCTCGTAGATCTGGGCCTGCAAGCCGGCGACGCGGACCTCGAAGAACTCATCGAGATTGGAGGCGCAGATCGCCACGAACCGCACGCGATCCAAAAGCGGGTTGGAGTGGTCGCGAGCCTCCTCCAGCACGCGCTCGTTGAAATCAAGCCAGCTCAGCTCGCGGTTGATGAACAGGCTCGCGTCGATCGCCGGCCCGGCGGGGGGCGGGGAGAGAGTGGCTACTGGCGGACCGTTGGGTTGCGGCTGCGTTTTTGTCTTGGCCACGGCAACAATCCCATTGGGGTGCTTCCTGCTGGAGCGGGACAGGCGCGAGGGCAGGACACCCGCGCGAGTGTACAGACAAAGATGATGGGCGCAACAGACAAGACGGCGGTCGGGTGGGGCTGTCGGCTCAGGTTGTCACAAGTTGCCTGAGAATTCTCAGGTTGCGGATGTCGAGGTCCTCTCCGTTCTCGGTCCCTTTGGGTGTTTCCAGAATCAGTGGTAGGTGGCGGAAGCGGAGGTCATTGACCAGTTGGCGGAACGGTTCCAGGCCCATCTTCCCAGCACCGATGCCGGCGTGCCGGTCAATTCGGCTCCCCGCCTCGCGCAGGCTATCATTCACATGCCAGACGCGCAACCGCTGTAATCCCAACGTCCTGTCCAGGTCTTTCATGGTTCCATCGTACCGTTCCGGCCCGTCCAAGGAATAGCCCGCGGCAAAAATGTGGCAGGTGTCCACACACACGCCCAGCCGCGAAGGGTCCGCCACAAGTTCAAGAATAGCCTGAAGATGCTCGAAGCGATGGCCGAGCGAGGAACCCTGGCCGGCAGTCGTTTCCAGATCGATCGTCACGCCCAGCCCGTCGGTCCGCTGTTGAACTTCGTCGATCGCCCGCGCGACCCGCCGCAAGCCGGCTTCCTCGCCCGATCCCATGTGTGCTCCCGGATGGACCACCAGGTCAGCGATGCCCAGCTCATGACACCGCTTCACCTCGACGACCATGGCATCGATCGACTTCCGCCAGAGGGCCTCATCCGGGTTGGCCAGGTTGATCAGATACGAGGTGTGGGCCACGGGGTCCTGAATCCCGGTCGTCTGGATCGCCTTGCGGAAGGCGCTGACCTGCTCCAGGGTAAGCTCTGGGGCGCGCCACTGGCTATTGTTTTTGGTAAAGAGCTGGACTGTCTGGAACCCCAATGCCCGCGCCGCCTCGAGAGCGCGATGGCAACCGCCGGCGATCGACATGTGGGCCCCGAACTTGCAAGCCGCCGCGCCGCGGGGCGATCGAGTCTTGGAAGGCCTGGGCATCGTGGGCGTTTGTCCTGTAGCGACGTTTCGGTCCTGGCTGACAATCTCGGCAAGCCCTCACTTGCGAATCGGAGTCAAGCCATTCTAAAATGTAGTGTGGGTCCGCAAAACCAGGGACGTTGTCGGAGAATGGGACATGAGTTGGCTGATCTGGGCCGGCATCTTGCCTCTTTGCCTGGTGGTCACGTTCTTCCTCCTGCAGCGGCCGATCCGACTGTTCCTCGAGGATCTCCACGTCGACCAGGCCCGTGAGTCCTTTCATCAGCAAAGGGAATGGCTGGAGGCCCGCTTCGTGACCGCCCTGGAGCGGCTTGACCCCCCGGAAGGGGCCAGGTGGGAAGAGGCCAAGTGGCACGATGAAGTTCTCTGGGCCCGCGACCGGCAAACACGGTGCCTGCTGGCCCTGGTCTGTGTTCATTTCGAGGCCGGCCCGTTCGAGCACGCCCGCCTGGCCACGGCTGTCTTCGAATACCGCAAGAGGCAGTGGCTTGCCGGCGGGAAACGACTGGATGAGACCCGCCCCGAACAGGTGGTCGGACGGAATCGCCCCTACGAGCCCGTCGAGATCGTTCAGCCCAGCGCCCGGCGCGTCATCTGATCCGCCGACCTCAGCCGTTCTCTCCTTCCTCCGACTCACTCGTGAGTCCTGGATTGAAGTTCCATCCGCAGCTCGATGTAGCGCTCCAGCGAGAAATCCGAGGTTCGGCAAATCTCCAAGAGCGGCCGCTCGTTCTTCTCCACCTGGGCGCACGCCTCGGCCAGCCTCGGGGCGACCTCGTGCGGAATGATGCAGACTCCGTGCTTGTCGGCATGAATCAGGTCTCCCGGATGAACCGTCACCCCGGCCAGGCATACCGGCGTGCCAAAGTCGATGAGGCGGACGTAGGCATGGCTGACGCAGGGGTTCAAGCCGAAGAGATGAAAGCCCAGCGCCCGCACTTCGTCGAGATCGCGCGGGCAGCCGCTGGTGATGTGCCCGACACACCCGAGCTTCTGATGAATGGTCGCGGTGACCTCGCCGAACTGGGCCCCCAGCCCTGGAGGATCGTCCGCGTCCTCCGCGACCGAGACCGTGGGACCTGGCTGGGCCGCCACGTACCGTAGGTAGTCTGCCAGCAAATCCGGAACGGGCTCTCCGGCAGCCGGCGGCGCGGCCTTGGTCTTGCTTGTCACCGCGTAACCGACCATCACCCCCAGCTCGGGCAGCAGGCAGCGAATCGTGTGCGGCAGGAAGCCGGTGTGTCGAGGTCGAACGCCGAATAACTCGATCGCATTCGAGATCGTCGGCGAATTGTATCGCCGCAATGCCTCGATCTGCTGGGCGGTCAGGTGAAGGACGGGCATCGGCTTATTTTCCTTACGATGAATCCTTGCAAAGCGGCGAATTGGAGGGGCGGCAATCCGGATCGGGATCGGCTTACCGCGTCCACTCGAGGACATTCCCCCACCGCGGCTCAGTTTAGCCTTGAGCGGAGCCCGACTCAATCCGGCAGGGAGCGGCCGGTCGGCTCCGCTTGGGAAAACCGTCGCAGGCGTCTGACAGTTGAACGGCCGCGGTACGGAAGTTACCATCGACGAATGTCGCCGGCTCGCGACGGGCCGGCCACGGGCTATGGAAGCACCGAGAGCTTTCTTTGAGCGCGATCCTTGCTTTTTCCGCTGGTCCTGGGCGGAGGGGACGGTGCGTCATGTCAATCGGTTCCGCGGTCGGCGTCGCGCCAGGACTCGATGACGGCGACCCTGGCTCCGTTCCGCTGGCGGACGTTCAGGCCTACCTGGAACTGCGGTCGGCAAATCTCAGTCTTCCCGTGCCCGTGCGATTGACGAGCGCGTGGGAGCACTTTTACCACCTGGGCAACCTCGTGATCCACCGCGTCGCTCGCTCCGCCCTGCGAAACGAGGCGGACCGCGACGACTGCGAGCAGGAAGCCTGGCTGGACGTTATTGCCCATATCCGCAGCCTCCGCCAGGACCGAGCCTGCCCACGCCTGGGGGGGTGGATCGCCACGATTACACTGAACAGGGCGAAATACCGGCTTCGTGAGCGGCGCACGCACCCACGAGAAGACTGGGGAGATCGGGTTTTCGGTCTGCCTGGCCGGGAGGGTGACCCGGTGCGTGCCTGCGAGAATCAGGAGGATCTGCTCTCTCTCCGCGCGGCGCTGGACGAGCT
>JBMFUH010000177.1:0-9640 GCA_049966735.1 Isosphaeraceae bacterium | reverse complement strand
GCCACGATGGCCCGGGCGGCGGTGGACGCCCTCAAGGAGCTGAAGTACAAACCGTTCATCGTGGCCGCCATGGGCTCGCACGGCGGCGCGACCGCCGAAGGCCAGCGCGCGCTATTGGCCGGTTACGGCGTGACCACCGAGTCCATGGGCGTGCCGGTGAAGACCGACATGGAAACCGACGTCCTGGGCACCAACCCCGTGGGCCTGCCCATTTACTTCGATCGCAACGCCCACCAGGCCGACGGCATCGTACTGCTCAACCGGGTCAAGCCGCATACCGACTTTCACTCGGCGCACGAGTCGGGCGTGCTGAAGATGCTGGTGATCGGCCTGGGCAAGCGCGACGGGGCCAGCCAGGTGCACAAGCTGGGTCTGCGGGGGATGACGGAGGTCCTGCCGGCCGTCGGCAAGTTCCTGGTCCAGAACACCAAGTTCGCGCTCGGCCTGGCCGTCCTCGAAAACGCCCGCGACGTGGCCGCCGAGATCGTGCCGCTCGAGCCGGAAACAATCTTCGATGTCGAGCCGAAACTGCTGGATCGTGCCCGAGGGCTGATGGGCCGGCTGCCATTTGATCAGATCGACGTTCTCATTGTCGGCGAGCTGGGCAAGAACTACTCGGGCGCGGGGATGGACCCCAACGTGATCGGCCGGCTCATGGTCGAGACGCAGGGCGATCTCGAGCGTCCGGTCATCACGCGGCTGGCGGTTCTCGACGTCTCGGACGAGAGCCACGGCAACATCGTCGGCATCGGCTTCGCCGACCTGGCGAACGAGCGCCTGGTCACGCGGATGGACCCCGAGCCGTTCCGGATCAACGTCATCACCTCCTGCTTCCTGGAACGGGCACGCATCCCCATCACCTTGCCCACGGACCGGGAGGTCATCGAGCAATCGCTCGATACCTGCTGGCGAATCGACCCGGCGCAGGCCCGGATGGTTTTGATACCCAATACCCTGGAGCTGGACACGCTCTGGGTCACGCCGCCCCTCGAGGACGAGGTCCGGAAGAATCCGCAACTCGCTCTGGAGACCGGTCCGCAAGAGATTCCCTTCCTCGCCGACGGCACGCTCGACCAGACCGCGCTCTTTCCGCACAGCGTCCGGGGCCGGCGGACCGCTCGCGATTCGCGGGCTGCGAATGGCCGGTAGCGAATGACAAATGACAGATGGCAAATGACAGATGGCAAATGACAAATGACAGATGGCGGATGGCAGGTGGCAAATGGCGGATGGCGAACAGCGAGAAAACCAGGGCCCGTCCACTCCGCCACTCGCCGCTCCCCACCCGCCACTTGCCACTCGGAGATTGAGCCGAACGAAGCGGCTGGTCTTCTCGATCGTCACGCTCATCCTGGGCTGGCTCGTCTGCGAGACCGGAGGATACTTCTTTTACTGGTACTGGTTTGGCCATCCTTTCTCCTGGGCTCAGGCCCAGAAGGTCCGACGCGACCGCGTGGAACACGCCGATGGGATGAGCAACACCGTCTTCTCCGAGGTTCATCCCTACGTCGGCTACGTCGAGACCCCGACCAGCGAGAGCGGCGTGCGCCGGACCGCGGACGGCCGGGTCATGCCCATCTCCGAGTACGGCTACATCGACGACAAGCTCCCCTTCCAGTCTCGCGGGCCGGACAGGGTCGTGGTCGCGATCCTGGGCGGTTCGGTCGCCTCGTATTTCGCCGTCAACGGCGCCAGGCGGCTGGAGGCCGATCTCGCCGGCTCCCCGCGCTTCGCCGACAAGCACTTCGTCTTCGTCAACCTGGCGCTGGGAGGCTACAAGGAGCCTCAGCAGCTCATGACGTTGGCGTACCTGATGACCCTGGGAGCGCAGTTCGACCTGGTCCTGAACATCGACGGATTCAACGAGGTGGCGCTCCACGAGTTGGAGAACGCCAGCCACCACATCTTTCCGGCCTTTCCTCGAAGCTGGTATGCGAAGGTTGGGTCGACGGACCCGACGCTGGGGCTGACCCGGGGCAAGCTGCTGGTCCTGGATGAGGAGCGGACGAACCTCGCCCGCTGGCACTCACGAGCTCCCTGGCGATACTCGGTTCTCTGCAACATCGTCTGGAACGTCCGCGCCCGCTGGCTCGAGTGGGAGTCCTATCGGCTCCGCGAACAGCACTTCCAGACCGAGAATCGCGCTGGGCCCTATGTCGTCACCGGGCCGCGGAAGGAGTTCGCCAGTCGCGAGGCGCTCTATGAACATCTGGCCGAGATCTGGATGAACAGCTCGATCCTCCTGAACCGGCTCTGTAGCAACAACGGGATGCGCTATTACCACTTCCTTCAGCCCAACCAGTATTTCCCCGGCTCGAAGCCGATGGGCGAAGAGGAAAAGAAGGTGGCGATCTGGCCGGGGCATCCCTATCGCCAGGGCGTGGAGCTCGGTTATCCGCTGCTCCTGCGCGGGCGGCGCAGGCTCAAGGAGCAAGGCGTGCGCTTCGTCGACCTCACCGGCATCTACAAGGACCATCCCGAGCCGATCTACGTCGACAGTTGCTGCCACTTCAATCAGCTCGGCCTGGACCTCATGGCCGACGCCATCGCCCGCGCCATCCTCGGCGACCAGGCGACAAGGACTGGGAAGTGACAGGCGTGGTGAGTTTCGACTCGTCGGCTTGTTGCTGTCACCCAGAAAGGGTGGAACAAGTCAGCCCAGGGCAATGCCCTGGGGATTCTCCGTTGCAGCTCTTGGCGGCCGGGTGGCACGGCGGATCGATGATATTCCATAAGATACAAGAGGAAGAAAGTCTCACGAATCATTCCCGCTGCGTCGCGTCGGGATAGCGGCTCTCCAGGTCGTTGAGGTAGCGGTTGATCTGGAAGAGGCTCTGCTTGTGCATCTTGGGGAACTTGCGCTCGAACCAGTTTTCGACCTTGCCGAATGCCTTGGGCCAGAGGACCAGTCCGCCGGCGATCATGGCCGGTGTGCCGACGACGCCGGGCAGCATGAAGCCCAGCGCGCCCACGGTCAGGAGCATCACGCCCACTTCCTTCGGCAGGTCCTTGATCCGCGCCAGCTCGGCCTCCTCTTCGGCCGTCCAGGGGAATTCGGGATCGTGCAGCGACTGCGCGGCGCTGGCGTCGTGGTCTGGCTTGGTCGCGTCTGGGGACATCTTCTGGCTCGGGCTTTCCGGTTCGGTCGCGGTCACGGTCATGAAGTCAGTCTCCAGCAGAACGAGCACACAAGCGATGCAGTCAGCCGACGATGCCGGCGGGACGTGGCCGCCTGATCCGCTCGAGCCGGCGCTCCAGGCCGCGGATGCCGGCCGCCGTGCGTGCGTAGGTGGAATAGGTGCCCAGGTTGGTGATCATCACGCTCATCAGCGAGGAAAAACCCAGGAAGAAGGCCCCGCCCACGCAGAACAGGTTGGGCAAGATCGACGAGCCCTGGGCGGTGAGAATCCGCCGGCGATGGGCCCGCGTCACCTCGGAGAGCACGCCGAGTCGCGTGAGGTCGGGTTGCAGCAGGAGAATCGGGGCGGGGTTCCTATCCAGGTTGTCCAGACCGCCGCGCGAGAGCGAGATGGCCACATCGGCTTGCCGGGCGACCCTGGGCTTGTGCAGACAGTCGCCGACGTACGCGACCTTGAGCGCGCGCCTCTGGCAACCGCGGATGAGCTGGACGAGGTCGCCCGCCGTCAGGTTGCCCTGATGAAAGTCGACGCCGAGGGCCGCCGCGCACGTCCGGACCCGGGATTCGCTGGCTTCCCCGACCAGGCCCAACGCCACCGCCCGGCCCGCGCGAGAGCGAAGCTCCTTGATTGCCGCCGCGGCTCGCGGACGAGCTGAAGGGCGAAAACCGATCAGCCCGGCAATCTGTCCGTCGACGCCGACCATCAGCGAATCGATCGGTTGCGGTCCGGGCCGCCCGTGCCCGCCGGTCCCGGCGCGCCGGGGCTCGAGCTCAGGCCCCTGGCCGCCCAGGTTGCCGACCTTGATCACCCGCCCCTGATGGATCAGCATCACGTCGGTTCCAAAGTCGGTGGGAATCCGATCCAGCAAGGCGATCCGTCGCGCCTCGCACTCGGCGCGGAGGGCCGGCGCGCGCTCGTCGTCGAGATCGCGGAAGGCCGACGCCGCGTACTGGAGCACCTGAAACTCGGTGTGGCCCGGGAAGACGCGGACGGAAGCGACCTCGGGATCGGTCGCGTCGAGCGTGGGGTGATGATCGAGCAGGATCACATCAACCCTGGCCAATCGCTCCAGAGCGTCCACATCGCGGACGACGATGCCTTGCTCGAAGCAGAGCGAGAGGGCCTGGAGCGACTCGAGCGGATAGGCGAGCCCGGGGCCGGAGGCATAGTCGGTGTCGAGAACGGCCAGCGCGGTCGGTACGCCTCCCAGGGCCAGGCCAAGCCCCGCGACTGCCAGCGTGGGCGTGACGACCTTCTCGGCGAAGACTTCCCCCTTGACCGTGGGAGTCTTGGTCCCGAGCGGGTGATTGGCGGCCGCCAGCGCGATCCGCCCCAGAGCGGCCGCCCTGGTCTGTACACCGTGTCGGAGCGTTTCGAGCTGGAATTCGCCGCGGAGGACGATCGAGCCGGCGTCGACCAGTTCCTCGGGGCTCTTGCGGGTCATCCCCGAGGTTCCCCGGATCATGCGCTCATCGATCAACCCGTGACCGCTCTTGATCCGGCCGTCGACTGGAACCTTATCTCCGGCCGAGACCAGGATGAGGTCGCCGGCGGCGAGCCGCTCGACCGGGACCTCGACCTCGATGCCGTCGGGGGCCTCGACGCGGGCGAAGCGCTCGTGCTGGATCAGATCGCCCAGAAGGCGACGACGCGCACGCTGGAGGTCTTGCTGATAGCGGTATTTCCAGAACCGGAGCATCCAGTTCATGGCGGCCCAGGGAAGGAACTGGCGGGTGGCCAGCGTGCCCGCGGCGATGGTCGTGTAGAGCACGGGCAGGCCGAACTGCTTCCTGCCGAGCTGGGCGGCCGCCGCGCGAAACATCCCCAGGTTCGACCCGACCAGCAGCGCGGCGGTCGCCGGCCAGACGGTGGGAACGAGGAAGTCGCTCGCGACCGAGAGGGCCATCGCCGTGTTCACCAGGCCAAACCGCACGGGCGGCGGCTCGAGCGGCTGGACGCTCTCCCTGCGGAAAAGAGCCGGCGCGGACTCCAGGACGCGGAGCAACCGCTCGCCGCGGGTCTGGCCGGGATCGAACTGGATCTTCAGCGATCCGGTGAGCGGACGGACGATCGCGCGGCGCACTCCCGGAACCGATTCGACCTGGCGGAGGAGCCAGGCAGCCAGCGGAGGGTCCGTCCGGAGCAGCTTGTGCCGGAGAGCCAGAACTCCGGGATGATCGGCGACCACCTCCCAGGTGGACAGGACGCCCCGGTGGCGATGGATGGTCAAAAGCGGCTCCGACAGTTCGGCGGGGAGAAGGTGCGACGCGTGGATGCCGGATGAGTCTTCCTGTTCACCCCGCAGCGCATGGGCGAGTTTTTGCAGGAACTCGGCCATGCTCAGGCCGCCTCGGAGGTAGCGGACCTGGGCCGTGGAATGGGGGCGATCGATCGTGACGCTCCGCACCTCGGGCACGCTGAAGATCCGCCGCAGGAATCGGCCGCAGAGTTCCGAGCCCGCGGGGCCGAAGACCTCGTCGTCGCGAAGCTGGAGCGTGTGCGAACTCCAGCTCACCCCCACGCGGGAGGAAGGCGGTGCGGCTCCGCGGGCTTGAGCATCAATCACCATGCGATCCTCGGCGGAAGGGGTGAAAAGGAGTTCACGTCAGCAAACGGCCGGACCCGGAGGCCCACGCCGAACGACATGATATGATCCTCTCCCGCGAGGAGAGAGGGCATCGGATATTCTATCGTTCCATCCTCCGTCGTGTCGGACTACCATGTGCTCGCGTCAGGGGCTTCTGGTCTTGGTTCGCTTGGTCCTGGCCGGGCCCTCCGTGAGGGACACGACCAGGAGCAGGTCGATGTGTTCGATCCGCAAATCGTCGTCGATGTACAGGGCGACGCGCCAGCCCCGGTAGGCGAACGCCTCCGGGGTGGTGACTCGAATCTCCCGGCTGTCGGCCAGGTGGAGCACGAACGGGCGGAAGGGGCGCTGGTTCACGACCGACGCGAGCTGCGCGGGTGTCATCGTCCGTTTCCTCTCACGACGACGCCTGGGGCACGAAGGGCTTGAGCTCGCCGCTCTGGACCAGGCTCTCCAGCGCCGCGGCGATCTCGCTCTCCTCGCGG
Organism: Isosphaeraceae bacterium; assembly: GCA_049966735.1. Lineage (GTDB taxonomy): Bacteria > Planctomycetota > Planctomycetia > Isosphaerales > Isosphaeraceae > Aquisphaera. The sequence goes on along the minus strand of JBMFUH010000177.1, from coordinate 3,428 downwards.
TCGAAGACGTTGAAGATGGCGCGAAGTTTGTTCCGTCTCCGGTTCACTTCGAGCCCGAAATAGCAGACGACCAGAGTTCCGATCAGGAGCGGCAGAATCGGCACGCCTTCTTCATTCATGGTTGTTCGCCTCGCATGAAAAAATCCACGAATTTTATATTAATTCAAGTGATGCCTCGCCGGCCTCGCGGAGAAGCTGGACCATGTTGCTCAAACCCGCGCGATGGAGTTCCCGTTCCACCTCGCGCGCCAGGCACTCGGCGGTGCGGTTCTTGGCGATGAACTTGAGGAATTCCTGAAGCTTCGCCAGGGCCTGCTCGGGGCGCCGGATGATCCCCAGATTGAGGCGGAAGCCGTGGTAGTTTGACCTTTCCTTCTTGTGACTTTCGCGGGGTGTATAGATGTCGTACACCACGACCATGGGGTCTTTGCCGATGTGCTCGGGGGCCCTCTTGAGAATCTGGACCGACTGCTCCCTGGTCAGGAGGTAGATCGGGTCCTGGGGATGATATTGCGAGAAGAGCGGAACCTGTTCATGCAGCACCTTGGACACCGGCGCGTTCCAGCCGGTATCGATCAGAAAGATGTGAAATCGAGGACTCTCCAGGGTCAGCGGCCCCTCGGGAGCCCTGGGCCGGAGCTTGAACCGTTTCTCCGTCGCCGCGTGCTTGCCGGATTCCTGGTCCATGATCAATGTCCCACCCCAGAAGCCCTGTGCCGCGGGATTCCTCGCGACTTGGTTCTTCACTCGTTTAGAGGTTCAGGTCGTTGGCGATGCGGTCGATGAACCGCACGGCGACCTGGCGATTCTCGGTTGTGGCCAGCATCTTGGCGGCCAGCGTCAACTCGGCGTCAACCCTCATCGTCTCCTTGTTGAACTGGACGATGAATGAGAGCCATTTCGACTTGATCGTCATCTCGGGCTTGGTCGGATGATCGAGCAGTTCGGTGGGCACGGGAATCTCGTGCTTCCGCCGGTGATACTCCGTACGCAGGGCCTCGAGGGTCCGCGTGTCCACGGGCTGCTTCAGCTTCCGTTCATACAGCTTTTCGCGCCAGGCCATAGGCTTGCCTCATCTCCTGTTCATGTTGCTTCTCGGCCTCGATCTCGGCAATCTGCCGCAGCGGCATCATTCCATTGGCCAGCGCGCCGATGGCCGAGACGTTGTTGGTGAGGACCGAGGCCATGATGCCGAAGCCCATTGTAAAGACCCCGGCGATGCACGCAATGTTGGGGACCAGGATCATGGTCCAGCTTCGCTTGACGTTGCGGTCGAGTTCGCGAGCGATGTCCCGCAGGTCGCAGAGCTTGGACAGCCCCTGCTCCATGAAGACGATATGGGCCGTGTCGGTGGCGATCGACGACGCCCCGCGAAGCGAGATCGACACGTTCGCTTTCTTCAGTGCGATCGAATCGTTGATGCCGTCGCCCACGAAGCAGACCTTCTTGCCTTCCTTTTGCAGGGTCGCCACGTAGTCGGCCTTGTCGGCGGGCAGCACCTGGGCGAAGTAGCGGTCCATCCCCAGCGCTTCGGCCAGTTTGCGAGTGGGGGCCTCGTGGTCGCCGGAGATGATGGCGATGTGCTTGATCCCTCGGTCGCGCAGGCCCTGGACGATCTCGCGGACCTCGGGGCGAACGGCCGCGTGGAGCTCGATCGCGCCGCCGACGCGATCATCCACGCCCACCATGACCATCGTGTGCCCCTCGTCGTGGGCGCTTGCGAGCGCGTCCCGCACCTCCTGGCACATCGGCAGCCCTTCCAGCTCCATGAACCGCTTGCTGCCGACGCGGATGGTCCGACCGTGGACCTGCACGGTGATGCCGTAGCCGACCTTGTACTGGGTCTCGTCGGTCAGTGGGAGCTCGAGGTTCAGCTCCTTGGCCTTGTGGAGAATGGCCAGGGCGATGGGGTGGTGAAACTTCTTCTCGGCGGCGGCGGCGTAGAGGAGGATCTCCTCCTGGTTGAATCCGACGCTGGCGATGACCCGGCCGACCTCGGGACGTTCCCGCGTCAGCGTGCCGGTCTTGTCGAAGAGGACGGTGTCCACCTCGTTCATCAGCTCGAGCGCCCGGCCGTCCTTGACGAGAATTCCCTTGCTGGCACAGAGGGCCAGCGAGCTGAGCATCGCCAGCGGGGCGGCCATCCGGATGCCGGTGCCGAAATCGCTATTGAGAACGGCCACCGCGCCGGCGGGGCCCATGGTCGCCAGGCCGACCGCGCCGATGCTGAGCGTGGGGATCACGGCCTTGTCGGCCAGGACCTCGCCCTTGTGCTGCGAGCTGAGCTTGTAACCGGCGGTATCGCTCAAAATCTGGCTGATCTTGGCCGACGCGGTCTCGCTGCCCGATTTCTCGACCGAGACCAGGATCTTGCCGGCCACCAGCAGGGTCGAGGCGAAGACGCGGTCGCCGACTCCTTTCTCGGCCGGGGTCGACTCGCCGGTCAGGGCGTGCTGATCGATCATCGCCAGCCCCTCGGCGATGATCCCGTCCACCGGCACGACCTCGCCAGTGTTGACGACGATGGTGTCTCCGGCCTGGAGCCGGTCCAGCGAAACCTGCACCTCGACGCCGTCGCGATAAAGCCAGACGAACCGCGGCTGCTTGCCGAAGGCGTTTAAGAGCAGCTTCTTGGAGTTGTCCTGCGTTTTCTTGACCAGCACCCTGCCGAAGCTCAGGCACCAGCACAAGACCGCGCCGGGGAAGATGGACAATGTCCCCAGGCAGCCCACGACGACGATCGCGTCGAGGACGTCGACCCCCAGACGCCTCTCCTCGACGATCACCTCGCGCGCGTTCTTGAAGGTGGGAATCGAGGTATACGCGAAGAGCCCGGCGGCCACCGGCAAGAGCCCAGGCGCGGCGAACTGAGCCACGGCCGCGACCGGCACGGAAACCGTGCACAAGGGGAGATGGATATCGGGCTTGTCCTTGGCCGGAGGATGATCGGCCGCGGCCAGCGCGCTTTCGAGGATCTCGATGATCTGGTCGCGGATCAGTTCCCGGGGATCGTACTGGACCAGCACCGTCGCGGTGAGCGGATTGGTCGTGTAGGAATCGACTCCCAGCACGTTCATCAGCTCGCGCTCGATGGCCTGGCAGAGGTCGCTCTTGCGGTGGATGAGCGGGTTCTTGAGCCGGAGCCGGCCGGGGAGCTCGTGCTTGATTTCCCAGTTCGTGACAACGGACCCGTAACGAAAATAGCGAACCTGCCCCGTCTCGTTGCGGACGGGAGTGACCCGGGTGATCGAAACACCCCGCGGTTGATCCGCCCCGGCAGCGGCGTCGGAGTTTTCCGGTTCTTGTTTTCGATCGGGGTCGAGACAGGTCGAAACGCGCTGGACTACCTCGGGGAGCGCGTGCGAGCGGTGGCAGAAGCGCAGGTCGGCGTGCGGTGCCGCTCCGCCGGAGGCGTGCGAGTTGATCGT
>JBMFUH010000176.1:0-9643 GCA_049966735.1 Isosphaeraceae bacterium | reverse complement strand
GCCGGTCGATTGGCGCGGTCCTGGTCGGGCCGGAAGTCGCGGGTGAACCCGGTCAACGTCGCCGCGAAGCTGAAGGCGCCCCGTCCTTCCAGGGCCAGGCCCACGCGGTTGGCATCGCCCGCCTTGAGGGCCTTGAGCGGCACGACGATCGCCCGGCTCTCCGCTGAGCCTTCAACCTGGAACTCATCCACCTTCGTGTCGTTGACCATGACGGTCAGCCGGTAGCGATCTTCCGCTCCCTTCGCCCGGGCGTGATAGAGTGCCAAGGCGGCCAGCGCGGGGCCCTTGGCGCGATGCGGGTTCCATCCCTGACCGAAGCGATGAGCCTCCAGCCAGTCGATCGCCCGGTCCAGCTCCGGCGCCTGGGGACGGGCTTTCGCCAGGGCCAGGCAAACAAGCGCGGTGGTCTCGACGCTTCCGCCGGCTCCGGCCGACTGGCTCGAACCTTCCCAGTAGAGCCGCGCCGGCTTCCCGGGGCCAGCAGCCTCCGACTTCGCCCGCGGCGTCAAGATGGCCAGGATCTCGCCCGCCAGCTCGGGACGATTGAGGTTGGCAAACGTGAGCGCCAGGTTGGCGAGCGCCGTGTTCGACAGACCTTGCCGCTCGCGGCTCAGGCTGTTGGCCATCTCGAAGGTCGCCGCGCGCCGGGTGCTCAGGGCGTGCAGCAAGATCGCCCTGGAATCCAGGTCGCGCGAGTTCGTGCCGCCGGCCATGGCCTGCGTCACGTACGCAACCGCCTTGTCCAGCACCTTGGGATCGGGCAAGAGGCCGGCTTGCTCGGCCATGGCCAGGGACCAGAGAACCGACGCCGAGGTCAGGCGATCGCTGGCCACGGCGGTCTGCTGGTTGACCTGGCTCGGAGGTCGCAGGCCCGAACTCACCCAAGGCCAGCCGCCGTCCTCGTTCTGGGCGGCGATCAGCTCGGCGATGAGTCCCTGAACGCGATCGGCCACCCGCTTCGCGTCGGGCGAGCCGGCCGAGCGGGTGGTGCGCAGATACGAGAGGGCCGAGGTCGCCGCGATGAGGTCGGACGCTCGGTCGGCCAGCGTGCCGGAGGGCGGGGGCACGATCCGGCAGTTGGTATTCGCCAGCAAGATCGAGATGTCCCGCCCCAGCGCCAGCTCGACGATCATCCGCTCGAGCGTCGGCGAGATGACGATCACCATCTCGGGATTCTCGTACGTCCGTCCCTTGGGCAAGCCGACAAACGCGGCCGTGCCGTCGCTGCTGGTTCCCGAAACGGTGGCATAAGCCTGCACGCCCCAGGGACGGATGGGAATCTCCGTCGTCAGCTCATCCGCGAGTTCGCCGAGCGCCCCGGTGAGCGTCAAGCGGACGACATCGGCGTCGGGAACCTCGAAAGGCTCGAACAGGACCTCGGCGACGCCGTCTCTCTTGATCTCGACGGTCTTGGGATAGACCTCGTCCCGGCCGCCGGCATAGATCGACAGCTTCAGGTTCACGGTTCCCTGAAGCCCGAGGTGATGAACCTGGGCGATGAACCGCGGCTTGTCTCCCTGCGTGAGCGTGCTGGGAATCTTGAGGTCGACGAAGAAGTTCTTGCGCACGGTCAGAGACGCCGTCGTCTGCCCGACCAGCGTCTCGGCCCCCGTCACCCCCCGGGCACTGATCCGGTACTCGGAAAGCGCCGAGGGGGCCTTGAAGGTGATCTTGGCCTTGCCGTCCTTGTCCGTCACCACGCTCGGGTTCCAGTAGGCCGTCTCGACGAACCGCTCGCGTGACGCGATGAAGGCGGCCTTCCGGCGTGCCGACAGCTCCGAACGGCCCATCCGGGCCCTGTCCCCTAAGGCGACATCTCTCAAGTAGGTAGCATTCCCCGCTTCCATCTTTACCGCACCACCCACCGAGAGGCCAGCACGTAGGCCGAGCTTCTCGTCCTCGGCGCCGGAGTAGTCCGTAACCGCCTCCCTTCTGAGTCGCCGCGAATCGACTCGCTTTCCATAAGCCGCTCCCTCGCCTCTCATTTCTCCGCCCATTCCGCCCATCTTCTTAGCCTCGGCCTGGGGTGCCTTAACCGCGTCGGACGCCGGCTGTTCGGAAGGTGCGGCAAAATCCGAAAGAGCCGGAGGAGCCTGCGGGGCCGGCGCCAGCGGAATGCCCTGCGCCCCCCATTGTCGGTTGACCTGCGCCTGGACGGCCGGCCGGCCCGCCGCGTTGGCCTGAACGGCGGCGATGCGTTCGGCCTCGTCAACGACCGCCTGAGCAACGGGAACCGTCGTCGGAGCATAGTGGAACGTGTTCGTGGCCTCGGTCATGAAGGCCCCGGTGCGGATCTGATTGTAGAAGAACGAGGCGATCGGCGGCATCCGGTCGCCGTAGAGCCGCAGGAGCGAGCGGTCGATGAGCGCAATCGACAACTCGGCCGAGACTGGCCGGCCCATCTGGTCGACGGTGTTGATATCTAGCTCGACCGGCTCACCCGGCCCGACAAGCGGTTTCACCGGGGCCACGGTCACGCGCAGGTCGCGCTCGACTTCAATATCCAGCTTCGCCTGGTCGAACGTGTTCTCCCACATCCGCGACGCGCTCAAGGTGAAGTTGGGGAATTGAGCGCCGTCGATCGCCAAGCCGACGGGGTTGTCGCCTTCCTTCAGCGTCACCAGCCTGTAAGTGAGGATCCGGTCGGCCTCCCAGGTGAGCAGGGCCGTTCCGGCTCGGCCGCGGCTGTGCAGGTTGACGCTGGCCTCCTCGCCTACCTTGTATCGCTGGCGGTCGGCCAGGATGCGCAGCTTCGTCTCGTCCTTCGCGCCGGAGATGTAAAGCGACCGGTCAGTCACGATCGGGTTCTTGAACCGATCTGTCCCCGAGACGCGGACGACGTAACGGCCCCCTTCGGTATCGTCGATCCGGAAGCTGACAGTTCCCTGCCCCGTCTTGGCGTTCGTCTGGACCGCTTTCCGCTGGGCCTCGCGTTCGGTCATGCGTCCCGCCTGCTTGACGAGCTTGATCAACGCCGCGGACAGTTCCTGGCCGATAGGCTCGCCGCGGGCGTCGGTCGTCGTGATCCGGATCGGGAACGACTCGCCATCCTTGAAGATGTCGCGACTGGTCCGCACGCCGATGTCGAAGCCGCGGATCGCCAGCATGACCGCGGCGGTCGCGGTCACGTTGTCCTGGGGCAAGCGGGCCACGAGCCGCAGGGCCTGCTCCTCGGCGAAGCCCTCCGTCGGAAACGTCACGTGGAACTTGCCGGTCGCGTCGGTCGTCGCGCTCAGCACGCGCTGGTCGGGCAAGGTGATCTCGATCGGCCGGCTGGCCACCGGCGCGCCGTACTGATAGCGCGCGAGCACGTCGGCCTCCACCGTCTCGCCCCGATAGAAGACCGTCTTCTTGAGGTCGAAGGTCAGGTCGATGGGCTCGAGCTGGTACGACTGGACCTCGAAGGCCCCCGCGAAATCGCTCTTGCCCGGCTGATAAACCCGCACGCGGTACGTACCCACCGGAGCGCCCTGGTCCAGGGGCAAGGTCTCGTGGAAGGTGCCGAAATCGGAGAGCGTCACGCTCCGGCTGACGATCTGCCGGCCTCGGCTGTCGGCGACCTCGAAGCGATAGGCCGCCTGGGGCATGTTAGCGTACTGGCCGGAAGCAATCTCGCGGATCACCCCGCGGACGGCCACCTGCTGACCGGGGCGATAGGCGGGCCGGTCGGTGTAGATGTAAGCGCGAGGCGTGAGTCCCTGCGCGACCTTGGTCGGCACGGCCAGACCTGATCCGGCCACGCTGGCGCCATCGACGACCAGGTACGTGAGCCGGTGATTGGCCTCGCGCGGCGGCGACCAGTTGTGCAGGAGGACACCGTCGGCCCCCGTCTCGGCCTCGAACGCCACCTGACCGCCATCAGAGACCAGGACCTTGGCCCTGGCTCGCCCTTTGCCGGTCTTCATGTCCTGGACGAAGACGAGGAGCTGGTCTCGTGACGTCTTGACGATCGCGTCGATGTCGCTGGTGAGGACCAGCGTGGTGGCTTGCAGGTGCTTGGTGTCGGTGACCTTGACCACGTAGACGCCGGGCTGCTCGAGTCTCTTCACTTGCACGTCGGGCCGTGTTGTGTCACCCTCCTTTGTCGCTCCAGGGAGCGTGGATTGAAACAGCTCGTAGTCCGCCTCGATCGGCTTGTACTTGGCGTAGCCCTTGACATCGACCGTCCATTCGGCGTCGGCCGCGACCAGGCCGATGTCCAGCGACTCCACGTTCTCGAGCGCGTGCTTCTTGCGGAAATAGGCCTCGGGATTGAGCTTGTAGGCCGTGAACGTGAGTTTCTCCAGGTTCCGCGTGGTGATCTTCAGGCGGGCGGTTTCCCCGGTCCGGAAGGCCCGAGGCGTGAGCACGGAAAGCGCCCGCGCTTCCATCACCGCGATCCGCTCCTGGGCTCGCGACCGCCAGGGCTCGGTCGTGATCTTCTTGAACCGCTCGATGGCTTCGGCGGGATTGCCCTTGTCGATCTCGAAAACCGAGGCCGTGAGAAACTGGGCGTGCGCGGCCGGCTCGCTGGTGGGAAACCGGGTGGTGAGCGGTCCCCAGGCGGCGATCGCCTCGTCGAACTTCTTCTCGATCAGGAAGCTCTGGCCAACCTGGAGCAACAGTCCGGGAACGCGCGGATCGAGCGGATTCTGGGCGACGAAGTCGTTCCACCCCGCGCGAGCCTCGGGATAATGCCCTCGGGCCAGATGATCAGCCGCGATGAGAAGCTGTGTGTCGAGAATGGCCCGCTGCGCTAGAGCGCCCTGAGGGCCGTTGGGGAAATTGGCCAGGTAACCCTTCCACGCGGCAATGGCCTCGTTGAACTTCTGCTGGCCTTGAAGAATCCGCGCGCGCTCGTAGGTGGCCGTCATGATCAGCTCGGCCTGATCGCGGCGGGCCTGATCGCTCTCCACCTTGAAGTCGTCTTCCTTGAGGAACGTCGAGAAAGCCGCGAGGGCCTGATCGCTCTTGCCGCGGGCGAGATACGAGGCGCCGATCTCGTACGCGGCCCGGACCGCGCGGGGATGGGCCGGATAGGCCGCGAGGAAACGCTCCAAGGCGGCGACGCCGAGGTTCAAGCTGGTGTCGTCGGTCGGGGCGGGAATGCCGTAGGTCGAGGGAATCTCCGCCAGGGCATCGGCCCGGATGGTCCCGGCATTCTTGTCCTTGTCCCGGTTCGCCGGTTTCATCCGCTCGATCTCGTGGGCCAGGTCGGTCCAGGTGAGCCGGGCCTGAAGCAACTGGCCCGCCTGCCGCTGGGCTTCGCCCAGGTGGAAGCGGGCCGCCAGACGATCGGCTCCCAGAGGATGTTCCCGCAGGTAGGTCTGGAAGTTCTCGATCGCCCGGGGAAAGTTGCCCGCCTTCTGGCTGGTTCGACCCATCGAGAAGAGAAGCTGGGCGCGGAGCGCGGGGCTCTCGGCCAGGGTGCGGCCCTGGGCCAGCAGGTCCCAGGCACCGCCCGGATCGGCCGGAACGACGGGATCGTCGGGATTAAGCAAGCGCCGGGCGAACGCGTGGTAGACCTCGGCCAGACGGTCCTTGCGCAGGTCGGCCAGCAGCCGGACCGCCTCGGATCGGGCCAGTTCCTCGGCCGCCGCCAGGTTGCCTGCGGCCAGTTCGGCCTCCGCCAACTCGAAACGGATCTTGGAGATCCAGTGCCCCTTCGGGTTCTCCTCCGCGGCCGCGCGCAGCGTGGCGCGGGCGGCATCTTGCTGGCCTGCCAGGCGTTCGGCTATGGCCTGAAGATAGCCCAGGTAGGCTCTCTCGTCGCGGTCCTGGGCGGCGTCTTTGAGGTGGGCAATCGCGGTACGTGCGGCATCGTACTTGCCTTCCTGAAGCAGGGCGACGACCTCGGCGGGCAGGACGACGGCCGGCGGCTTGATCGCCGTGCGGCCCGCAAGCGGCGAGGCCGCATCCGGAGGATCGGCTCCCATCGCCAGGTCCGCGGGAAGCAGTATGGCAAGGCTGGCGACCAGAAAGATCGCCCCAAGGGCGATCCTCCTTGCGGGTCCCGAAACACTGCTGACGAGCGCCGGACCGTGGTGCGGTGTCACGAGAAGTTCCTCCGGAAGTAAACAGAAGTAGAGAGAGACGACCGACACGCCATGGGGCCAGACACACACGCGCACGATTAATTGCATCCATGCTGTTCTGGTTAGCGGGTACACGAGGCTGGACACTCATTCGACGCTCGGCGTGCCCGACCGGTTTCCCTCGGTCCTGAGTGCAACTCCCGAAATCCGCTGCCCAGCGTGTTCCAACTCTTCTACGTAGTCAATCCTCTTTTCTTAGAGCTTTTTCTTGGGCGATTCGCTAAACTGCTGGTGCTGTCCCAACACGCTCGTGGCCTGCTTTGGTCTGGATGGAGGCAGATGGCAACGCCGATTGGCCGGGGTGTTTCGTCGCCAGGAAGAGACTGATTTCGATTATCGCCCTGTTGGAGTAGGACTCCAGACAACCTCGTCGGCTGACGTTGACGAACAAGATCAGAGACCGAGCGCACTGTAATACGCTGTGAACCGGCACCAAGGATTGGGAGTTTCAAAGTGGCTGCATCAGTGCCCGGGGGGCAGGTTCCGCGACGGAAAGAACGCTCACGGGCACGCGCGCCTGGCGGAACCGGTGGATCGCGCCGTCGCCCCGGTCTCGTCGTGGAACTGCTGGAGAGCCGCTTGCTTCTGACCCAGACGCCGCTTGCCGACCAGGTGCAGCGTCTTCCTGTCTTCAACATCTCGAGGATCCCCGTCAACCTTCAGGTTCTACCGCAATCCTCTGGCAGCACGCTGCTCCATGCAACCGTCTCGATCTCCCCGCCGCCGCCACCGCCATCCGGTCCCGTCGTGACGCCGCTGGTGCCGAGTTCCGAGCCGGTCATCACGCTTCAGTACAATGGAAATCCGTCGGGCACGGATACTGCGACCGAGCAACTCCTGATTTCGACGCCGGTCGGCCCTGGCGTGCCGGAAAACTCCAATCCACCAGGCACTGACCCGACAAACCTGACTCACGAGAACGCCGAGTTGACATCGTCCGGTCTCGAAAAACTGCCCACGATCCCCATGATGGAGGATGTCACGGTCTCCGGCGATTTGGCGCCGCGGCAGCCCTGGAGCACCTACAAGATCCCCGTCGACCGCTCGACCGAGTCGCTGCATGTGACCGTCAGCCATGATCCATCCCTGGCCGATCCAATGGTCCCCGCGCTGGATCAACTTTACCTGGTCGGGCCGACGGGAAACCTCCTGGCACAACTGACCGGAGCATCCGCGATCTTTCAAGGCTTGAGGCAAGATCTGCGAGTCGGCCTCAGTGATGTTCCCCTTGGCTCATGCCTCGTGGTGCGCATCATCGAAGCACCGGTGGCGACAGCCTCCCCTTCATCCCCATCATCGCCAACCGCGACGTCGTCAACTTCGTCGGGAGCCTCCGCGATCTTGCCGTTTACCATGGAGGTCGTGCGTTCCGAACTGAGCGCGACAAGCTATGTCACGGGCGACCTGGGACAGACATTCGCCGGCAGTCCCGCAATCTCGCTGCCCTTTGGCTACGCTCCGATTTCCACGACCACCCTGGCCTCGTGGCCGAGTCTTTCCGAGCCCGCGACAGCCGCGGATACCACGGGGCCGGCTTTGCCGGACAACCTGGCCGCCAGGACATCCGCCGCAACGTCCGCCGCCCAGGCGATCGAGGAGCCACCGGTCGTGATTCCGGGCGTCTCGGTCGGCCCCCTTGTCTCGCGCGGCACCGCTCCGCTGGGGCCTCTTCTGGGTACGACCCCGGGCGATCCGACCCCTGCTTTGGACCGCAGCGAGCGAGCCTTTGACGTGTCCACCGCCGGATTGAATGCGACCCTCATGGGCGACTCGGCCTACTTGACCGCCCTCACAGCTCGGCTCGAGGCCGCGAATGCCGAGGGCACGCCCCTCTGGCAACCCACCAGTGTTCGCGGCGACGGAGCGTCGTTCGTCGCGCTCCGCGGACCGGGCGGCTTTCCCACCCTGGTCACAAGCGCGGGGGGGACGCGGGCTGAAAACGACCCCGCGGCCATCCTGGCCACAGTCTCCGTCCTCAGCGTCCCCGAGTATGCAGCCGCTGCCACGACCGGCACACACACCCTTTCCACCAGCGAGATCCGCGCGCTCGATCCTCACCCGGCCCCGGATCTCCTCCCTCCCGACTTCTTCGAGGCCACCTGCGGCCTGATCCTGGGAATCTCCTTGACGGCTGGCCCACTCTATCCCGACCTGATGGCCATGGTCCGCAACTGGTTGCCCAGCAGGCCGCGCCGGAGCCGGCCGATCTCAACCCTCCGCACAAGGGCGAGTCGGTCCGGGCATCATCCGCCAAGCTGGCTCGGTCTGCCCCGCTGGAGGTTCGGGCGCTCGCGAGGCTGATCGGAGGGCCGGGTGAAATGGGAGAAATAGGATCTCGGCCGGGCCTCGGCAGACGCATCGACGAATTCAACGACCGGGAACCACGAACATGACCTGTCTTATCCGCCCGCTCTCGCGTCAGGAAGTTCGCGAGCTTGACGATCAGGCCGCCCGGAAGCTTGACTTGCCCACATTGAGCCTCATGGAGAACGCCGGCCGGGGTGCCGCTGCCTGGCTGGCCGAGCTGACGGGGACGTTCTCCCCCGGGACCGCGGCGCGGCCTTTTTCCTCTCACGCTCGGGAGCATGTTCCATCCCCGCCAAGCGTCTTCCCCCGCGTCCTGGTTGTCTGCGGCCCAGGAAATAACGGAGGTGACGGCGGGGTCGTGGCGCGGCACCTGGACGCCTGGGGCTTCCCTGTCCGCATCGTCTGGTTCGCGGCCCGGGATCAACTTCACGGCGACGCCGTGACACAGTGGCGGATCCTGGACAGATCGGGCGTGGACCAGACGACATGGTACGACACCCACCCGGGCATCCCGGAACCCGCCGAGCTTGATGCCCTGATGGCCGGCGCCGACTGGCTGGTCGACGGACTTTTCGGCACCGGGCTGGCCCGTCCGCTGGTCGGGTCATTCCGGCTGGTCGTCGAGGCGATGAACCGCTCGGCCAAGCCGATCCTGGCGCTCGACCTTCCCTCCGGCCTGGATGCCGACCGGGGAATCCCCCTGGGCACGGCCGTCCGCGCCCGGGCCACCGCGACCTTCGTCGCGCCGAAGCCCGGCTTCGCCGCCCAAGGCGCCAGCGACTACACCGGTCAAGTCGAGGTGATCGACATCGGCCTGCCCCGCAAGTCGTTGCAGCCGTACCTGATCTGACCTGCAGGCCCGTATGCGCTTACCTCCCGGCACACCGTTCTTCCGCCGCTTCCGACGCGTTCGTTGCACCTGCCGGTCCTCATTATCGCTCCAACCGCTCATCCCGGCGCGACTCGCAAAGCTTGCCCAACCATTGCGGAACCCCCTTTTTCTCGGCGGGTTGCCGAACCTCACCGCGCGAAAACTGTGACATTGTGTGACATGGCCTGGTCCGTGGAATCGGAATCGCAAGGGGGCCATTGCCATTCACTGTCGCAAAATGGGTAATCTAGAGCGGTTTACCATTGAGTTGCATACGGGCGCGGTACGATTTCCTTCTCCCGTGGGGAGAAGGTGCCCCGTAGATCCGGACATATGTCTAGCCCGGATTATTCACACACACTCACGCACTCCATTTCGCATCGGCATAAGA
>JBMFUH010000175.1:0-9650 GCA_049966735.1 Isosphaeraceae bacterium | reverse complement strand
TTTTCGCGCTGGAGTTCCACCGGTTCGCGAGGGTCGGGCAAGATTGTCCAGCCGATGTCGGGAACCGCGTCTCCGGAGGGAAAACCGCCAAGGAATAGAGAGACGGCAGTGCTCAGGGTTTGGTGCGGGCTTGGGCCTTCGCCACCAGCGCGGCGACATCGGCCCAAAGGGCCCGGCAGGCGGCACGCTCGGCCTCGGGCAACTGCTTCAGGGCGTCCGGGTCGCGAATGCCGGCCAGGTCGGGGTCGGTCAGCCAGTGCTGGAGCATTCCGGCCGCCGCCTGTCCCGCCTGGGGCGGTCCGTTCTCGATCATCTTCGACCATCCGGCCAGTTCGGCCCTCAGCCATCCAATGGCCTGCTTCCGCCAGCGAGCCTTGGCGGCGGCGAGCGGTGGATCATCCTTGCCCTGACCACACCCGGCCAGTGCCGTGGCGCAGGCAGCGTTGTAGCGGTTGCCTGCTTTCCAATCGTTGGCCAGTGCCGGCTGGGCTTGGAAAGCGTCATCCCAGAACCTGGCCGCAGCTCCGTAAAGGTCCTTGATGGAAGCTATCTGAGCCAGTATGACCGCTTCGGCGGCATCGGCGAGCTTGGCCTTTCCACTGAGAATGACCGGGAATTTTTGATTGAGCACTATCATCGTTTTGGTCTGGCTCAGTTCGCGCTCGATTACCTGTCGGCAAAAAACGGGACCGCCCTTGGCCAGATCGAGTGCTCCGCGAAATTCCGCGACTGCCTCACCGAATTCCCCGTGGTTTCGCAGGCTGAATCCGAGGTTGGCGTGCGCAAAGCGGTCGTCCGGCGTCAGCCGGATCGCGATGCGCAGCTCGGCCAGGCCCTCATCGAGCTTGCGTTGGCTGCACGGAAGACCGCCGAGGTTAATATGGAAGGCGGCCTCATCCGGCTTGACCCGGATCGCACTGCGATATTCGGTGATCGCTTCGGTTTCCCTACCCTGGTCGATCAGGGTACTGGCCAGGTTTGAGAGGATGCAGGAATCACCCGGTTTGAGTCGGAGTGCGGTGTGGTACTCGGCCAGCGCCTCCTCAATTTTCCCCTGAGCTCTCAGGGCGTTGCCGAGGATGTTGTGGTGATCCGGCAGACCGGGTTTGAGTCGGATCGCGGCGCGGCATTCGGCATCGGAAGGTCCCTCTCAAGGAGCCAGGCGAGATTCGTCGGGATTTGTAACAGGGCGGCGGGGAATTGGAGCAAGAAGCCGCTGCCACCCTGGCCTACTCGAACGACCAGAATTTGATGGCGCGCGGTCCGAGTTCCACGAACATCCGATGGGTTCCCTTGCCGATCCGGGCGTGGGGTTCCGGGCGGAGGCGGGCGTTTTCGTCGTCGCTGGGCGCCAGGGCGTCGAGAGTGAGGTGTCGGACGAGCATGTCCCTGGGAATGCCTTCGAGATTCAATTCGACGGCCGCGGGCGAATCCGAGAAATTCCAGAGCAGGAGACTGTTGATCGCGTACTGCTTGTCGGCAGTGGCGAAGCCGTGGACGCTCGCCAGCGACGAATCAAGACGCAGCCGCTCGCCGGTCAAGCGGGCCAGGAGCTTGAAGGCGAAGAACGACGGCCGGACGTGATTCTGATAGTCGAAGAGGCCGTCGAACTGCGGCATGCGGTTCCACCAACGGCTCATGAACGCCAGTCCCCGTGGTGAGAGGAAGGGGGCGAACAGCTCGTCGCTCACGTGGAAGTCACGAATGTGGTAATAGCACGACCAGTCCAGCCCGGCACTCTTCATCTGCCAGATGGTCTCCAGCACGTAGCACGGCTGGAACCGCGGGTCGAGAGGCGGATCTTGCAGGTCCATGTTCCATTCGTCGAGCACCGTCTCGGGCTTGAGCTTTGGATGCTTGCGGAGCAACTCTTTCACGTATTCGACGGTGGCCCGGATCCTGGCGGGTTCACTGCTGTAGATGTGCCAGGAAACAAAGTTGAGCGGAAGTGCCCGGCCTTCACAAGCGTTCAGGAGTGCCGGGAGAATCGGCGATCGCACGTTGGCCAGGGCGGGTCCACCTACGCGTGCACTGGGGTCGGCCTTGAGGATCGCCGCCGCCGTCTGGCTGTAGTAGCGAACGTAACTGTCCGGCTGGAAGCGATACGGGCAGCCGCCGGACTCGCCGATGTCCGGCTCGTTGGCGATCTCCCAGTAGCGGATCCCCGCGCCTCGCACCCTGTAGTGCTTGACCAGTTGGAAGATGAGTTCGTTCCATTCCTCGTAGCTCGTGGGCTCGACGTGGTCCTGATCGACCGGTCCGAAGAAGGGCTTCGGCTTGAAACAGAGGCACATGAGCGGCGTCGCGCCGGTATTGAGGATCGCTTCCACGGACCGATCCAGGATCTCGAAATGATAGCGATTATAGGGGTCCAGCGGTCGTAGAAGTTGAAAATACTCCTGGACGAAGAGCCGGATCAAACGGGGTCTGAGCGAGCGAATCTCGGCGACTCGACTATCCCACATGGGCTCATCCGACAGCCCGCCCTGGCCGAGGGCCATCCGATCGATTTCCATGAGACCGATCCGCTGATCGAAATAGACCTTGACCGTGCCCTTGGGAGGCTGGGCGAGCGCCGAGAGGCCCCAGATCAGACAGATCGCTGTGAAAAGAGAGAAAGTCCGCATGGGTCTGTTGCCTCTTCGAGGGGCATGGCTCATTTCTTGGAGCCGCCCGAATCACCATCAGCATCGAGAGACCGGAGCCCGACTTTTCCCACTTTACATCACATTCCTGCCGAACAACACGATAAAGAACCGCGGCAGCCTGCCCGTGTAGTAGGTCGGACATTCCTGTCCGACCGCGACGGACAAGAATGTCCATCCTACAGTATCGTAGGGTCCGCCGTGCGGACCAAATGCCCCGGCCAGCGGTCTGCACAGCGGACCCGACAGGCTCGTGTCCGAGAACAGGCGCTCAGTCCAGCGGCTGCATGGTTTTTTGACCTTGACTCTTGCCTGTTTCCCTGCCACGACTCCGCCTGATGCCCAGGTCGATCATCAGCACGACGGCGATGAGATCGACGACGACTTTGAAATAGACATCCGGTGGCCAGGCGCCGAGGAAGCCGACGAACCCGACCAGCATTGAGCCCAGCATCGTGCCGAAGAGCACCGCGAACTCGTGGCCGAACTGCCACCCAGGATCGGCCGCCCAGCGCGGCAGCACGAGAACGATGGCCGCGGCCAGGGAGAACCCCGCCACCACCGCGACGATCGGGGGAAACCAGGGGGCGATGCCGAAGCCCAGGAGCACCAGCCCATACCAGAGCACGGCCCATAAGGCCCCGGCAGTGCCAACCAGCCAGGCCGGTGGAGGTTGCAGCGGCGCGGCCTTCCCCGACAATGCATCGCGATGAGGCCCCAACGCCAGCCAGACGAGGCCGCCGATCACTGCCGCGGCGATCAAAATCGCACCCAGGGGCGGATTGTACACCGGGACGTGAAACCCATAAGGCCGCGCGAACTGAGTCCACGTCAACCAGGCGAAGAAACAGCCGATCAAGAAGAATACGGTCGTCGTGATCAGCCCGGCACGGTTGACCCAGAGATCCTCGCGCCGGTTCGGGAAGATCAACTCCACAAGATGCACCGGAATCAGAATGACGAAGACGGACTCATAGACGAGCGCCCAGAGGAGATAAACGTAGTTCACGCCGCAAGCGCGGGCGTATTCGACGCCTCTGAGTTGCAGAAACATCGGGGCCAGCGAGGTTTGCTGGATCAGACATTCCTCCGCGACGGCCAGGGCGAGGGCAAGGCAGAGCATGTTGCGCCAGCCGAGCCGCCAGCTCCGGATGGCGTATCGGATCATCAAGGCCCCGCCGCCCCAGACGCACATCTCCACGGGAAGAACGAAAAGGACGCTGAGTCGCGTCGCCCCCGGCAGCACCTCCGCGACCAGCGGCGCCAGGAGCACGAGCGTGAGCGCCGGCATGACCCGATTCCAGCCTGTAGACCCTGACGAGGTCTCTTGATCGATCGCCGCGGACATGTCCGTCCCCCAAAGGAAATTCTTCCCCGGCGAGGTCTTCGCATGAGGGCTCGCGATATTCGACCGGACCTGACGGGAGGGATTCCTTCGATTGTTGCGTCAGCTCGGCCGGTGACATAGGATACATCTGGATGACTTGCCTGGGACGACATCTCATCAGAGCCATGGAGGTTCACGTAAGGGGAGATTGTTTTCTGTTGTTCGAGGCACGAGCCTCGCGGCAGTCATCGTCTCTCGGCGGCCAGGGCGGGTCAGAAGCTACTCGTTCTCAGAAAGCGATGGATCATCGTAAGACCACGCATCAGATGTGAACGGACGCCCGGCCTGTGGGTGGTGACTCTTGTCTTGTGTCTGGCGGGTGGTAGCTGTCTATTTTCGTTGAGACTGGGCTTTGTAATTTGGGGGCCATCGAGTAGGTTTGGGGCATGGACTCCCATAACGACGAACAGAAACGGATTCGCCAACTGACCGAGGAAAATCGGCAGCTCGCGGACCAACGGCAGCAGTTGACAGCCCAACTGCGGCGGCAGGCCGCGCGGATCCAGGAATTGGAAGCGGAACTGCGGCGGCTCCAGAAGTTGCTGGCCGGAAAGGCGGACTCGAAGACGGCCTCAAAACCAACCTCCCGCCCGCCGATGGCGCGCCGCAAGTCGTTTTAGAATAATCACGGCGAGGTATCAATCCACTCTCCGCGCCCTCGGGTGATCGTGGGCGGGACGGGTTGCGCGGGGAACTGATCTTCATGATTCCATGCGTCCGCGGAGCGAACTGAGGAGTTCATCGAGTTGACCATGAAAACCCCAGCGCCGCCGTTTGTCGGAGCCCTGATCGGTTGCGGTTTCGTCTCGCGGCACCACATCGAAGGCTGGAAACGAATCCCCGAGGCGAACTTGGTGGCCCTCTGCGACCTGGATCAAACCGCTCTCGACAGAGCCAGCGCCCGGCTGCCCGGCGCCCGGCTCTACACGAGCGCCTCAGCTCTGTTCGAGGGGGAAAAGACGCTCGACTTTATCGAGATCTGCACCCGGCCCTGCTCGCATCGTGAACTGGTCGAGCTGGCCGCGCGGCACGGGGCGCACGTCCTCTGCCAGAAACCGGCCGCGGCCGTTCGCCCGGACCTCGAGGCCATGATCGACGCCTCGGCCGCGGCCGGAATTCGCCTGATGGTTCATGAGAACTGGCGGTTCCGGCACTGGTACCGGGCCTTGCGTGCCGAGATCGACGCCGGGACGATCGGCCGGCCGATCCGGCTACGGATCGCCCATCGCGATACCAGGGCCCTGCGCGACGACGGCTACAACGATCAGCCCTATTTCCGGACCATGCCCCGGCTGATTTTGCTGGAGATGGGCTGTCATCTGGTCGACACCGCACGGTACTTGATCGGCGAGGTCCAGACCGTCTCGGCCACGATCGGCCGGTTCGGCCCCAACACCATCGGCGAGGACGTGGCCATGCTGCACCTTCACTTCGCCGGCGGCTGCCTGGGACAGTTGGAGATGACCTGGTGCGCCCCGGCCGACCTGTGCCGAACGGAATGGGCCCTCAACGAAACGGCCGTCGAGGGGACGTTGGGGACGCTCCGGCTCCTGCCCGATGGTTCCCTGGAACGGATCACTCCGACCGGCCGCCGCGAGCGCCGGGCTGTTGCTCTGCCGCCCGACGACGAGGTTTATGTCGAGGGCTACGTCGCGACCCAGCGCCACTTCATCGAAGGCATCTTGAATGGAACCGAGCACGAGACCCGCGCGACCGATACATTGCGCACGATGGATGTCATCTGGACCGCCTACCGCTCCGCCGAGGAAGGCCGCACTTTGGCGGTCTGAGAAACAGCCCTGGAATAACGTCGCCATTTTCGCTCTCCGCGGGCCGGAGGCCGACACACGCACGCGCTGCCGCCGCGATCGTAGCGTTGTGTTCAGGCAAAGCAGGCCGCCGGAGCCCGTGGGACCTTCTTTCGCTCCATGCGGCTGTTCACATCCTGATCCCTTTGGGCCGGCTGGCGATAATGAGCAATCGACGACCGTTGATGAGGCGCTTTGGCCCGACGAGTGCCTCATCGGGTTTTCGATGCGGATGGGGGGGATGCACAAGCACGCCGGATGATGATCCTGAAACGACTCTCGGCGTGCGATCGGCGGGCCGAAGGTCGATCCCCACGCCCCCGAAAGTGACACCCAGGCATTCAGACCCGCTCTCCTAGTTTTCCCCAAACAGTCGGGCTTTCAGCCGACCGCGGAACCCACCGGCTTCCAGCCTAACGAAAACCATGCAAGGTGAGTCTGCCGAGTCAAGCCCATGTTTTCTTCAGGCCGGCGAGACGCTGCCGATGGAGCGATTCTGGGCCGAAAGGCAGGCACGCGCCACCGGGCGGCGCCCGTACCGCAAGGCGGGCTGACCACGACGCTCGATCGACATCTGTCCAGACATGGTTTAATTTACAAATGCTCAGACAGATTACGTCGTGCGCCCGTCCCAAGGCCTGTCGACCTCCGGTTGGCCTGCACGAGTGACGTCGCCAGGATTGAGCGACCGTTGACCGTGATTCGACGTCACTTGCAAACGAACTCCCGGATTCAAACGGCCGCGGGGACGAGCGACCCTCCCGCGGCCTGGCATCCTGATTTCGCCAGGACTTCCTCGCGAAAGACCTTGACGTGCCCCGGGGCTTCAATGCCCAGTCGTACCTGGCCCCCTTCGATTTTCACTACCGTGACCACGATTCCACCATCGATCACGATCTTCTCGTTCAACTTACGGCTCAGAACCAGCATCCCAACCTCCTTGGCGACCCTGCGGTGCGTCCAGTGAACTCCTTGCGAATCCCTTGCCGTCCCCGATCAGACTCCTCATCTTGCCTGGCCGGGACTTCACTGCTCGGGTCGCAACCACGAAATAAGGAGTATGCACGAAGGATGCCAAGGGCAAGTACTGTTGAGGCTAGTTCTTTGTAAGCTACTGGGACAAAAGGACTAAACGCGAAAACACCAGTTCTCGTTTTTCGCCGTGTCGGTTCGAGGCCGGTTGATTCTTGAAACAAATCTTCCCACTTTTTCCCGTGCCCCGGAAAAAATGGTAAGCGCTCGCCAGTTGGTGCGCCGATTTTGCTCTCAGGCGGCCTTACCTACCGGTTCGGACGGCCTTTGCTCCGGGAGAACGCGATCCCGCCGCCAGGCATCAATTTCACCGTTACGCCGCGCGGCTTCCAACGCGGCTAAGGAACAGGCGTGAACTGAACCACCACCGGCTTGAAGCCGGTGGGTTCGGCAGTCGGCTACAAGCCCGACTGTTATGGGTTGTGTCGTCAAACGCAAGATGTCCAAGTTCGCCAAGAAGCGGCCTGAACACCGAGGCCGAGCACCCTTGAAACAAACCTTCGCGGAGACAGTGGTTATCACTTGACGAGCGGTATTGGGGTTAATCGCATCGGCCCGGGCCGGCCCTCACCCGGCCTGCGGCCACCCTCTCCCGCGGGAGAGGGTTCAAAGCTGGTCTCACTCACGATGCTCATTGACGTTTCACGGTCACTTTCCGGACAAGCAGTTTGGGGGCGTCGGTGGCGATCCGGAAGTCGGCTTCGGCGTTCTGGCGGGCGTCGAACCGGGCGTCCTTGAGCGGGAAGCTGGCGGTCTTCCAGCTCCGCGTGCCCTGGAGCGGAACTCTCTTCGCGCAGTCCTTGTAGGCTCCGTCGAGCGTGGCAGCGGGATCGTGCGAGTCGTACTGGATGCCGAAGCCGCCGCCGCTGCCGTCAACGTACTCCACGTCGACCGTCACGTCCATCGAGCGGTCCCACTTGAAGCCATCATCAATCTGGAAATAGATGTATCCTCCTCCATGCGGACCGTTGCGCGTTTCCCGGCACGATTTGCCGGCGCTCACGGTTGGGGCGGTTTGACCGTCCTCACTGGTAACTTGCTTCAGCCCCTGCTCGACGTTGGTCTGGCCCAGCTCGATCGCGACCGACCGGGCGCCTCGGTAGGGGCCCTCGATCGCCGGCGGCTCGCCCCCGCGCTTGTAGAGGTCGACGTATTTCCGCGTCAAGTTGATATACTTGCGGCCATGCTCGCGTGATTCGGCGATGCTGGTTCCCTCGTGAAACTCGTTCCAGGTCTCGACGACCACGATATGGGGCCGGTGCCGCAGCGCCTTGTTCCAGGCCCGTTCGTAAAACGCGCCGTCCTCGCGAGGGACGATCAAGGGAGTGCGGCCGGGGACGGCCGAGTGGTCGTAGCCCGGGCCGATCTCGGCGACACCCAGGAAATTCGGCCGCACGGCGCCTCCCCAGGCGTAGATGTTGTCCGCCTTCACGCGCCAGGAAGCCTCGCGGATGATGTACGGCGCCAGGCCGCCGAACTGGCGGGGGAACTCGGTCCTCAAGTAGTCGATACAGCCCTGGTCGTGTGCCTGGGCGAAGGCCGCCGAGTACAGGACGACGATCGGTCGGCCGTCGATAAGTGCCCAGAGCCTGGGGGGAATCAGCGAGAAGAAGTCGCGGATGGTGGCGTAAAACCAACGCTTGCCGTAGTCGGTGGTCAGGTCGACATGAACATTCCACGAATTGTGCGCCAGCGTCGACGTGTCGTAGAAGAGGCCGATCGCCGGGGGCGTTTTGCCTTGCCGGATCAGCTCTTCCGCGGCCCTGGCCAGAGGAGGCAGCCCGGCGAAGCTCCAGTGCATCGAGGCGCCAGCGCGATGCTCCGAGGGCGCGCCCCAGTAAACCGGCAAGACGACGTCGATTCCCGCGTCGATCATGTCCAGGAGTTGCTTCTTGTGCCAGGCGACCGACTTGTAGGAGAAGTCATCGAGCGTGGCCGGATGGGTGGTGAGGGCGTCGGTACCGTCGCCGTTCTTGATATGGGCACCCGTCCGGACGTCGTACCAGTAAAAGTCGTGTGTCAACACGATCTTGCCATCGCTCCGGAAGCGACGCGATTGTTTGAAGTCATCGTGCTTCAGATTGATGTAAGGCCCGATCGCCGAGGGGATCTGGGGCCGCCCCCGTTCCTGTGCCGGGACGCCCGCGGTGCAAAGGAGTGTCAATGTGACAAGAGCGACGACCCTCATGACGATTCTCCTCGTTGGGATGCTTGTCAAGGCGCGATCTCGTGGGGGCGCTGGTGTGCGGGGCGGCTTACCGATTTCCGGAGACGATGACGTCATTATCGACTGCGATCCCGCCACGAGCAACCTGTCGCTCGAGACGTCCGCGGCGCCGACCGAGACCGGCGTGACCCGGACCTGGGCGCTGGCCGCCCCCGCGGTCTCCGCTGCCGCGGCGCCCATCCGGCTGAGCGGGGCTGCGTTTTTGACCGGGCGTCGGATACTATGCTCGAAGTCGAGACGCCCGGGCAATCGCGGCGCCTGGCCCAGGCGGCTTCGTTCGGCCCCGGGCCGTCCCCGGCCGCCAACTACCACGACGCGGCTCTGGGATATGTCGCCGACCTCTTCCGCCGGGGGCGCGTTCATCTCGCCAGCGCTGGCGCAAGCGCCGACGGCATCGCCAATCCGATCGCCACCAAGACTCATCAACTGGAAGGCGCCGACCATACGCTGCGATTGACCCGGTTGCGCTTCGATTGCGGATTCGACTGCGTGCGGTTCTAGCCCATGTTTGGTGTCCCTTGACGTAAGTCCTTGGCAGGCAAGGGGCGATT
>JBMFUH010000174.1:0-9660 GCA_049966735.1 Isosphaeraceae bacterium | reverse complement strand
ATCACGATCAACTCGATCTACAACTCGGTCTTCGACAGCTCGACGATTTCCACGGCGACGCCGACGGCCCCGCTCACCTCGCCGAGCGTCATTTTCAGCGTGAATGGCGTGGTCCAGAATTTCAGCGTCGTCTCGATCACCCAGTCGGCGATCTCTCCCAATTACGTCTCCTCATCGCAGAACGGGACTCTCAACCCGCCCCTGGGGCAGGGGAGCATCAATTACGTCACCCAGACCAGTCCTCCCATCGGGTATCTGGCCATCCAGAACCAGAAGTGGACTGGCGTGCCCGTATCGTTCCCGATCATCCCGGCCGGCGGCGCCTATCAATTCCAGTACAACGTGGTGGGAACGACGGGCCGGACGACGCTCTCCGCGCTGGCGATCAACCGCCTCAAGGTCGCGGGCAAGGCGACGAACTTCACCGCCCAGCGCGGCACGACCCCCTTCACCAGCGGCCAGAGCGGCCTCAAGTACATCCACAGCGCGACCTTCGGCGGCACTGCCGATGCCGTGGCGCTGGACGCGAGCGGACCGATCGGCAAGCTCAACTTCAAACGCGGTCTGGGCGATCCGACGAGCGTCTTCACCGGCAAGGTGGCCGTGCCCATCATCAGCCTGAGCCAGACACAAACCTATCAATATACTCCGGCCACGAAGTATGGCGCGGGACTCGGCTCCGAGGGCTATCCGGCCCACGGACTCCAGGGCGGAACGGTCCGGGCCACGAGCATCAGGTCTCTGAAGGTCGGCCCGGCGGACTACGTCACGCAAACCGCTCAGAATCCGGCCTTCACGCAGACGCAATCAACCGGCGCGGCGACGTCCTACCTGGTGAATCCGGGCTCGGCCCTCACCAATGCCGCGATCACCACCAGCAAGTCCATTCGCTCGGTGGAGATCACGGGGAACCAGGTCAACAGCGAGATCAAGACGGGCTTCGACTACGCGTCCTACCTCGCGGGTCTGGAGGGCACTCGCGCCGCCAGCCGGATCGCCCGGATCACCCAGCGCGGCGATCTGGTCAACAGCGTCGATTCGGCGACCTTCCGGCCGGCGAAGAACTCATCCGGCCACTATGTCTACAGCTACAGCACCGGCACTGCCGGGGCGGGCGAGATCACTGGTACAAGCACGGCCGCGGTGGGACATGGGATCTATGCGGGTTCCTTCGGACGCCTGCCCACCGGCTCGGCGTACAACACGGGCGGGCGCACTGCCCTGGGGAACTACGGGGCGGGCTTCTACGCCAGGCGAGTCAGCCGCGGTCTTCCCCCTGGGCGACAGGGCTGAGCCTCGCGGCAACGCAACACGCTTCTGAAACGGCCAGTCTCGCTACGGCGACGAGCCGCTGGCAGCCAGGGGTTGAACCCCTTGATTCCGGCGGCTCATCCTGCTTCGGGGAGCTTGCTCCCCCTGGCTCCCCAGCTCACCATCTTAAGAGCGCCGTGCCCCAGTTCAGGCCCGAGCCGAAGCCGGAGACCAGCAGCAGGTCGCCCTGGTGCAGCTTGCCGCCGCCGTGAACCTCATCGAGCGCGATGGGGATCGACCCCGCCGACGTGTTGCCGTAGCGTTCCAGGTTCTTGTAGACCGAGTCGCGGTTGAAGCCCAGGACGTCGCTGGCCGCGTGGATGATGCGGACATTGGCCTGGTGAGGAATGAACCATCGAACGTCGCCGACCTTGAGCCCGGCATGACCGAGCACGGCGAGGGTGGAATCGGCCAGGATGCGCACGGCCCACTTGAAGATGGCGCGGCCGTCCATGGTCAGATAGTGCAGCCCCTGCTTGAGGGTCTCGGCGCTGGGGGGAATCCGGCTGCCTCCCGCGGGCCGGCTGAGCAGGTCTCCGCCGGATCCGTCGGAGCCAAGCTGATAGGCGACCAGCCCCTGCTCGGGCGAGCCTGGCCCCAGCAAGACCGCCCCGGCGCCGTCGCCGAAGAGAGGAAAGCTTTTCTGGTCGCCCGGGTTGATCACGCGGCTGTTGCAGTCTCCACCAATGACCAGGGCCCGCTGACTGTTGCCGGTGGCCACGAACTGGCTGCCGATCACGAGCGCGAAGACGAATCCCGCACAGGCTGCCTGGACATCGAACGCGGGACAGTTGAGCTTGAGCCGGTCCTGCACCAGGTTGCCCGTCGACGGGAACGCCATGTCCGGCGTGAAGGTCGCGAGGACGAGCAGATCGACATCGGAGGGATGACAATCGGCATTCTTCAGGCAGCGAATCGCCGCCTGGGTGCAGAGATCGCTGGTCGCCTGGTGGGGCAAGGCGAAGCGGCGCTCGTGGATGCCGGTGCGATTGACGATCCATTCGGGATCGAAACCGAGCCGGTCCTGAAGGTCGAGATTGCTGACCACGTTGTCGGGGACGTAACTCCCCGTTCCCAGGATTTGCACGCCGGTCAGAGTGTGGGTCCGCGGGGCGATATGGGCCTGGCCGTTGCTCATGGGCAGAACGCGACGCTCATCAACCGGAGGAAAAGTAACTGCTGTATTGCCGAATGATTCCGACATTTCGGCGTGAGTTCCCTCGCACAAGAAGACCCAGGCAAGTTCCGCAGCGATCTGCCTGAAAAACCAAGACAAGCGACTCAGGAAGGACTCTCTGCTCCTTCCCGGCGCGACACGAAATTGGCAAATGGCAGGAGACACGCGGGTGAGTTCAGAGAGATGCCGACTATAATGAGTTTTGCTTGTGAAGACCAGAGCAAAGACGTGTGATTCCCCGAACACCTGGATGCGGAAGCGCGTCTGGGAGAGGAGCGATCCCTCCAGCAATCCGCTTCTCTGCTCCTCGATTCCAGTCGTCGGAGGCCGCGAACAAAGATGCCGGAGCACCTGATCCGTCTGCGGGGAGGCTGGGAGCGGCAGAACCTCGATGCTCCCGAATCCAGCCCAACCCGGATTACCTTGCCAACGCATCTTGACTCAAGCGTGGGTCGTCGCGTTCGCCTGAGCAGACGGTTCGGCCGTCCTCCCCTGGAACCGCGGGTCGAGACGTTATGGCTCCGGCTGGAGCACGTCCCGGGGCTGGTCTCCCTCACGATCAATGGTTCCGAAGTTGCGGTGAAACCCGACGGGACGGGTCCGCGAGAGATTGCCCTGGAGGAACTTCCCGAGAGGAATTTCCTGGTCCTGGAGGTGAACCTTCCCGAGGTGGAGCCGCCGGGGCGGGACGTCGAGTCCCTCTGGGGAGAAATCGCGCTCCTGGTGCGCGGGGGCACACAGTGAACGCCCGCGGGCTTGGCTTGGCCGCGTGCAGGCGTTACGATGTCGGAAGAGTGGTTTCGGGTCTTCGTCCGCACTTCCAACTGGGACCCCACAACACATGATCGAACTGGAACGCGAGCACCTGCGCAAGACCTATCAGATCTGCCGGCTGGGATTCCTCATTCTGACCGTGGCGC
This sequence comes from Isosphaeraceae bacterium, assembly GCA_049966735.1. Classification (GTDB taxonomy): domain Bacteria; phylum Planctomycetota; class Planctomycetia; order Isosphaerales; family Isosphaeraceae; genus Aquisphaera. Next base: position 6,252 of record JBMFUH010000174.1, on the reverse strand, counting down.
TGGTTCCGGCGTGCATCCTCACCCTGCTGTCCATGGTCGGCCTGCTGGGCGATAGGCGTCTGCTGATTTGGTTGAAGAATTCGCCCTGGGACGAATGGACATTGACGGTCAGCGTGTGGGGCAGCCTGATCGGCACGATGCTCCTCTGGGGTCGCTGGGACAACAAAAGCTGGCAGCGACGAACCGGATTTCTCCTCCTTTTATGCTTGATTGATATTGTCTCCTGGTTCATGGATCACGGCAAAGGGAACGGTCCCGGGCCGCATGAATGGCTCCGCGACAACCTGGGATCCGCGTTGGGCTGGGCCGAGTTTGCTCTCATGGCCAGTCTGACCGGTGATTACCTGGTGCATCTGGGGCTGGACCTGGCGGAAGATTCGGCCAGATCGACCCGCTCCCTCGCCGCCACGGGCGCGGTGGTCTGGATGCTCCATTTCTGCGAGGCGACCAACTGGGATGCCGGCTGGCCTCTCCGCCCTCGCCTGCTGACGATCCAGGGCCACCTGCTTTTCATGGGCTGGAATCTCATCTGGACGATCGCGCTCGTTCAAGTCACGGCCCTGGTCATCGCCGCATTCCGCCAGACCAATCGAACGCTCGGCGAGATGGAGCGGGAAGACCAGGAGCACGATCTGCTGGACTTCCCCTCCGAGGCGTCCCATCTTGACCTGCTCGCCACCGCTTCCGCGCGGGACGTGGGGCAGAAGTTCTGAGTCTCGAAGGATGTGCCGCGGCGATCAACGCCGCGTTGGGCGCGGGTCTCCAGGCCCCGCCCGCGCTGGAGCGGAGCCTCATTTTGCGCCCGGGCGATCAACTCTCGATCGCCACCGGTACATCAGCCTCTCTTCCGGCGGGAAGCATTTCACGGAGCGACTTGGGCAGAGGGAAGTGAACGTTCTCCTCGCGGACGTAGGCTTCCTCGATCGTGGCTCCATGATTGCGCACGAGATATTCGATGCATTCCTGGACAACGTCTTCGGGTGCCGAGGCGCCCGCGGTGATCAGCACGTTCTCCACATTCTCGAACCAGTCTTCCCGGATCTCGGAGACGCCGTCGATCAGGTGAGCCGGAATACCCAGCGACTCGGCGATCTCCGCCAGTCTCCGGCTGTTGGAGCTGTTCTGACTTCCCAGCACGAGAACCACGTCCGCGCGTGAAGCCAGCTCGCGCACGGCCTGCTGGCGATTCTGGGTCGCGTAGCAGATGTCGTCCTTGGGCGGGTTGGCGATCTCGGGGAATCGCTCGCGTAGGGCGTTGATGGCCACGTTCGCGTCGTCGACGCTGAGCGTGGTCTGGGTGAGATACGCGACCTTGCGTGGATCGGGTATGTCCAGCCGCCGGACGTCGTCGCTGGTTTCGACCAGGACGATCTGAGCGGGGGCTTCGCCCATGGTGCCGATCACCTCGTCATGGCCTTCGTGGCCGATCAGGACGATGGTGTAGCCTTCGCGCGCGTACTTGATGGCCTCGAGATGGACCTTGGTCACCAGCGGGCAAGTGGCGTCGACGGCGACGAGCCGCCGCCGGCGCGCCTGGTCGCGAATCCGCGGGGAGACGCCGTGGGCGCTGTAGAGCAGGGGAGCCCCTTCGGGAACCTCGCCCAGCGACTCGACAAAGACGGTCCCGCGCTTCCTGAACCGGTCCACGACGTACTTGTTGTGGACGATTTCGTGATAGACGTAGACGGGGGCGCCGAAGAACTCCAGGGCGCGCTCCAGGCACTCGATCGCCATGTTCACTCCCGCGCAGAAGCCGCGGGGGTTGGCCAGGATGATTCTCATCGCGAAATGGGTTCCTCCATCGCTCTGGGGTGATGCACCATGGTAGGCGGAGAAGGCGTCCAGGTGAAGACGAGCGCGGGGAAATGCGCGCTGGCCGCCGCCCGTTCCTCGTTCCCGGCTGGCCGTTGGCCTTGTGCCTCTTCAACAATTGTAGAGCAAGTGTGTCTTCTTGAAAGCTCACCGGTCGGTTTGCTACAGTTCGAGTTCAGTCCAGAGAGGGCTGCGACGTCAGCACGGACGAGAGGAATGGAGATGATCCCCGACGAAGAATGCGTCTGCGGTGCCGCGGAAACCGAGTCCTTGATCGCCGGCATGGCCGGGACCATCTGGGATGGGCGGCGGCACGACGTTCCGTTCTGCCTCGTGGGCGTACGCACGCGCGGCGTGACTCTGGCCCAGCGTCTTGCCCAGGAACTCTCGCTCCTGGCGGGGGAGGAGGTGATGGTGGGAGCCGTTGACATCACCCTCTACCGCGACGATCTGGGACAGAGCCGGCGCTGGCCCGTCCTGCACGGCACCGAGATACCCTTTGCCGTCGACGGCGCCGAGATCGTCCTGGTCGACGACGTTCTGTTCACGGGCCGGACCATCCGGGCCGCCCTCAACGCCATTTGTGATCTGGGTCGTCCGGGCCGGATTCGACTGGCGGTCCTGGTCGATCGCGGGCATCGCGAACTGCCCATCGAGCCGGAGGTCGTCGGCCTGCGCCTGCCGACCAATCGCCGGGACCGCGTTTGCGTGCGGCTTCATCCCCACGATCCCGTCGATGAGATCGTCCGCGTTTTGCCTGCCCACCCCCTGGACCAGCCCGAGAGGAGCCCCGCGCCGTGACCACCGCATCCCCCCCCAGCCCCGCCGGCGGTTCGCTCACCGCCAGCCCCCCCGAGAACTCGTATCCGACCTGGACCCGCAAGCATTTGCTGGGGCTCGAAGACCTTTCGGCCGCGGAGATCCTGGCGATTCTCGATACGGCCGAGTCGTTCGCCGAGATCTCCACGCGCAGCCGCAAGAAGGTTCCCGCGCTCCAGGGGCGGATCGTCTTCAACCTGTTCTTCGAGAACTCGACCCGGACCCGAACCAGCTTCAGCCTGGCTGCCAAGCGGCTCTCCGCCGACACCCAGGACTTCACCGCCAGCTCGTCCAGTCTCTCCAAGGGGGAGACGTTCATCGACACCGCCAAGAACATCGAGGCCATGGGGGCCGACGTGATGGTCGTCCGCCACCCCACGCCCGGGGCCCCTCACCTGCTGTCTCAGCACGTGAGAGCGTCGGTCATCAACGCCGGCGACGGCGCCCACGAGCACCCCACCCAGGGCCTCCTGGACCTCATGACCATCCGCAAGGCCAAGGGACGAATCGAGGGGCTGACCGTCGGCCTCCTGGGCGACATCGCCCACTCCCGGGTCGCCCGGTCCGACATCTGGGGACTATCCAAGCTTGGCGCCAAGATCATCCTCTGCGGTCCTCCCACGCTCGTCCCGCGGTCGATGGAACGCCTGGGCTGCGAGGTTGCCTACCGCCTGGAAGACATCCTCCCCCGGTGCGACGTGATCAACGTCCTCCGCATCCAGTTCGAGCGCCAGCAGGGAGGGCTCTTCCCCTCGGTGGCCGAATACTCACACTTTTATATCATGAGCCGGGAACGCATGCGTCTGGCCAAGCCCGACCTGCTGCTTTTAGCCCCCGGGCCGATCAACCGGGGCGTCGAGCTGACCCCGGAGGTTGCCGACGGCGAGCATTCGGCGATTCTCCATCAGGTCACCAACGGCCTGGCTGTGCGCATGGCTGTACTGTACCTCGTAAGCGGCCAGAGTCTTTAGTGTTTCGTGTGCTGATCTTGCACCAAACACCGTCCACCAAACACCAAACACCGTCCACCAAACACCAAACACGAATATCATGGGAAAACTCGCCTTACCCACCATCCGGATTGCCGGTGGGCGGATCATCGACCCCAGCCAGGATCGCGACGAGGTTGGGGACCTCTGGATCAGCCGGGGCCACGTCTTGCCTCCCGGCGCGGGGTACGAGGAGGCCGAGATCGTCATCGACGCCGCGGGCCTGATCGTCTGCCCCGGGCTCATCGACGTGCACGTTCACCTGCGCGAGCCGGGCAACGAGGAAGACGAGACGATCGCCTCGGGAGCAGCCGCGGCGCTGGCCGGCGGCGTCACCTCCGTGGCCTGCATGCCCAACACCCTTCCGCCCATCGACAGCCAGGCCGCCGCCGAATTCGTCGTGCTCCAGGGCCAGCGCGCCCGCCAGGCCAACGTCTATCCGGTCGGCGCCGTCTCCAAGGGACGCAAGGGAGAAGAAATGGCCGGACTCGGGCAGCTCGTCGCCGGCGGCGCCGTGGCGTTCAGCGACGACGGCGCTCCGGTCGCGTCCACGGCGCTCATGCGGCGTGCCCTCGAGTATTCCAGGATGTTCGACCGCGTGATCATGCAGCACTGCCAGGTGCCCGAGCTCACCGTGAGCGGCGTCATGAACGAGGGTTTCGAGTCGATGCGCCTGGGGCTCGCCGGCATGCCCGCCGCGGCCGAGGATATCATGGTCGCCCGCGACATCCGCCTGGCCGAGATCACCGGCGGCCGGCTCCATATCCAGCACATCTCCACCGCGCGCTCGGTCGAGCTGGTCCGCGAAGGCAAGAGGCGCGGGGTCAAGGTCACCGCCGAGGCCTGCCCCCACCACTTCACCCTCACCGACGAGCGGCTGCGCACCTTTGATTCCAACTACAAGATGAACCCGCCCCTGCGCACCTGGAGCGACGTCGAGGCAGTGATCGGCGGGCTCAAGGACGACACGATCGAGATCCTCGCCACCGACCACGCGCCGCACGCCCCCGAGAAGAAGATGCGCGAGCTGGACCTGGCCCCCTTCGGCATCATCGGCCTGGAAACCCTGGTGCCGATCACCGTCACCAGTCTGATCGACTCCGGACATCTGAGCTGGCCCGAGGTGATCCGCAAGCTGACGATCAACCCGGCCCATCTCCTGGGCATTCCCAAGGGAACGTTGCGCCCGGGGGCCGATGCCGACGTGACCCTGATCGACCCCACGACCCGGTGGACGATCGACCCGAACCAGTTCCGCTCCCGCAGCCGCAACTGCCCGTTCGCCGGCTGGGAGGTGCGCGGGCGAGCCCATACCGTCATCGTCGGCGGCGAAGTTCGCTACACCCTGGGGGGCATCGTTCAGCAAGCCTCCGCCACCGCGGGGGTCTGAAGCCGCTTCAGACATCTTGAATCAGCCCATGCCGCGATCGTACAGTTCCTATAGAAGATCGCTGTTGTGTCGGTCTCACTTCGCGGTTGCGGGCATGCGCTGGCTCATTGATGGATACAACCTGATGCACGCCGCCGGCGCGTTTGGGAGCAAGCACGTTGGAGGCTCGGCGTTTTGCCGCAGGCGACGCCGATTCCTCTGCATGCTCGCCGACACGCTCGGTAGTGAACGGGCCCGGAAAACGACCATCGTCTTCGATGCCAAGTCGCCGCCTCATGATTTCGATCTCGAGACCACCTACGGAGGACTTCACCTCATCTTCGCCCTGGGCGACGAGAGCGCCGACGCCCGGATCGAGCAGTTGATCGCGGCCCACTCCGCCCCCAAATCGCTCACCGTCATCTCGACCGACCACCGCGTCCGGCGGGCCGCCACCCATCGCAAAGCCAAAGCGGTCACGTCCGACGAGTTTCTCGATGAACTGGAACGGCTCGGTCGCGGCCAGGTCCGGCAAGCGCCGGACGAAGCGGAACCGACCGCCCGACCGCTGGACCGCGACGCGCCCCTCTCGCCCGACGAGGCCGCATACTGGCTCAGCGAGTTTGCCGAACTCGATTCGGGCCAGGAGATCCAGCAAGCCCTGGCGCCCGATCGGGTGCTCCTGACCGACGACGAGATCGCGCGGATCCAGCGCGAGATTGATCGGGAACCATGATGCACGAACTCTTGCATCATTGAAGACTCACCGCTATCTTGATGAAATTCCAGGTGGAAGGACTCCGTCCGGGTCAAAGATCATCTTTCCTCAGGAAGCTGGCGTGCGCGAGCACGGGGGCGACCATGCGTCTGAGTTTGGATTATATGTCGAGTCGGTTCTCCATTTTCGCCATCTTGAGTGCAGTCGTGGCGGCAGTGCTCATGTCTGTTTTGGTGGATGAGGCCGCCGCCCAGCGGTTTCGCCGGCAACAACGATCCTCGCGCTCGTTCCGGAGTCAGTCTTCCAGTTCGTCGACGCGAACATTCAGCTCGAATCCGCCAGCGGCGCTGCCGAACAGCCCGGCAAGGGGTTCGACCAGCACCATCCGCAACCTGGCCGGACCGGACAGCCCCGCGCCCGACCTCTGGAAGGTCAAGGTCGATCCTCCCGCCGAGCCCCCCGCCGCGATCACCCAGGACGTGCTGCTCCCTGTGCCCCCCAGCTTCTTCGGCGGCGAGGTCGTCTATCCGACTGGCCCCAGCGTC